>JAXFDY010000145.1:0-30440 GCA_034172985.1 Lachnospiraceae bacterium | reverse complement strand
TTATGTAAGATTACTGACCTTAAGGAAGCAACAGGAACACCAGATCCAAAGAAGGATACACCAACACCAACACCAACACCAACACCAGATCCAAAGAAGGATACACCTAAGACAGGTGATGTAGCTCCTATCGCAGCATTAGCAGCAGTAGCAGTAGTAGCTTGCGCAGGTGTTGTAGTTTCAAGAAAGAAAGTTACAGAATAATTTTATATTGTAATGTACATAAAAGGCACTTCGGTTTGAAGTGCCTTTTGTTGTATTTGAAAGAACAAACGCTTTGTCTGGAATAATAATCTCTACTCCCACCTTATGGCGGTCCCTCTAATGCCATACCCTCATAAACAAATAGTCTTTTTCTTGTTATAATATCATTAATCCGAGTACATTTTTCGGATAATATCTAATTATTTATGAGCCAAGGGACAAATGGACATAAAATACATGCTTGCATGTATTTTTATGTCTATGGGTCCCGCCAAACATGAGAAAGTAGCTATTTTTCGCAGAAAAATGAGCGAATTTCGAATGTTTGCGTCGATTTTGAGAGTGCAAAGCACGAAAAATCGACATCAGGCTCATTTGTCGGGCAACTCATTATTTATGATACCAGAGTCAAAAGGTCTGAACCCACATGAGCTTGTTCAAATGTGGGTGAATGTCCTTGAGATCCGCCAAAATATGAGCATAAAAGTGGGGCATAAGCACCACGATATGCGAATATTTTGCAGGATTGTGGGAGTACAAAGTACGTAACAATCCGTAGGTATCATAGTTAGGGGCTTTTGACCCTAACATCATTATTTATTAGTAATTTGTCCAAAAGACATTTTACAAAAGAAATGGAGGTTACTATGAACAATAAGAAATTGACAGCACTCTACTGCCGCTTAAGCCGGGATGATGCTCTTGCAGGAGAATCAAACAGCATTCAGAACCAAAAATTATTATTACGCAAATATGCACTTGATAATCACTTCAGGGATTTTCGTTTTTTTGTAGATGACGGCTGGTCCGGTACGAATTTTGAACGTCCTGCATTCAAAGAGATGATGAATCTGGTATACGAGGATAAAATAGGAGAAATCATTGTAAAAGATCATTCCAGACTTGGGCGAAATTATCTAGTGATAGGAAGTCTGATGGACGAATTCACTTCAAGGAACATTCGCTATATTGCAGTAAACGATGGCATCGATACCCAAAACGGACTCGACGATTTATTACCCATGCGGGACTTATTTAACGAATGGTATCCTCGTGATACCAGCAAGAAAATCCGGACTGTCCAGCATAACATGGCTATCAACGGAAAACATTTGTCAGGAAATGCGCCCTACGGATATCGCATGGAATATATCAACGGAGAACGCACTCTCATCGTTAATCCGGAAACAGCCCCTCATGTAAAAACCATTTTCCAGCTCTGTCTTCAAGGCATGGGGCCTTCTGCCATTGCAAGATATATGACCAGTCAGAACATCATGTCTCCCGGAGCATATGCTTATTTTCACACCGGAAAATTTTATTCGCAAAAGCGTGCGGAGCACCCTTATCTTTGGGATAAATCATGTATCATCGGTATTCTAAGCAATATGGCTTATATTGGCTGTGTGGTAAACGGAAAAACTGTTCGTCCATCCTTTAAAAGCAAACGAGTCATCAAGCAAAGCTCTGACCATTTTATCATTGTTCCCAACATGCATGAGCCTATTATTTCCGAAGAAACATTTCATCTCGTCCAGGAACGAAGAAAATATCGCAGGCGTCCTATAAAAACAGGGGAAAACGATTTATACTCAGGCTTTCTGTTCTGCGGAGATTGCCATAGAAGAATGTATCATGTACGTGGAACAACGATTCCTTCCAAATACTTTCATTATATCTGTAGCGGAAGTAAAACAACTCCCACCATCTGCACCGCTCATTATATAAGAAAAGAAGTGTTAAATGATTTTATCCTAAATTACATACGACATACTGCTATCTTTGTTACAACCCACAAAAAAGCATTTGAAGAGACATATCTAAACTGTCGCATAACAGAGGAGAAGAAAAAACTTTCCGAACTGTCCATTCAAATTCAAAACTGTGAAAACAGGCAGGAAGAACTCATTTTTTTGTTTAAAAAAGCATATGAGGATTTATCTTTTCAAAAAATCACAGCAAATCAATTTGAGATTCTTACTACTCAATTCGAAGAGGAACAATGTAATCTCACTGCCCGGCATCAACAGCTTCTTAACCGGTATAATTCCAAAAATGATTCTCTTAAAGACCTCTCATTATTCATTCAAAAAATTTCAGCATATACGAATTTAGAATGTGTTACTTCCGAAATTTTAATTGAATTAATCGATAAGATATATATTTGCCGGCGCCCAATTTCCCATTCTTCCAAATGCGAACCAAAAATAAATGTTATCTTCCGTTATGTGGGAAACATTGATCACATTATCAATTCTTCTGCTCCGCAAGAATGATTATATAGGAAGTCAAAAGAGGCTCACATCACTGTGAGCCTCTTCCTGTGAACATTACACCTACTGTCTTCAGCAGGATTTTAATATCCAATCCCATATTCCATTCCATTATGTATTTCGTATCAAGTGCAACCACTTCCTCAAAATCAGTGATATCGCTTCTGCCACTGACCTGCCACATACCGGTTAATCCCGGCTTAATAGCCATTCTTCTGCGGTGATGTTTTTTATATTTTTCCCATTCATCAATCGTAGGCGGTCTTGTGCCTACCAGGCTCATATCACCCTTTAAAACATTAAAAAACTGTGGAAATTCGTCAATAGATGTTTTTCGGATAAAATGTCCAATCCCTTTGATAATACGGGGATCATTGTCCATCTTAAACATCATACCATCTTTTACCTTGTTTTTCTCCATCAATTCTTTCTTGCGCTCTTCAGCATCCATATACATACTTCTAAATTTATAGATTTTAAAACGCTTTCCGTTTTTCCCTACCCTGATTTGAGAAAAAAATATTGGCCCCGGAGATTTTATATAAATCACAGGTGCAATAAACACAAATAAAATCACAGTAAGAATACATCCAACGATACCACCACAAATATCCATCGCACGTTTCAAAAACAGCTGGCGGTTGCTTGCCGAGGCAAGATAATTTGTAACCACTGTATAGCCACTGATGTTTTCAATCCTGCTTTTTCCACTGCCTATTCCGTGTTCCATAATCACGATATGAACTGCGATCCCCATTTCTTTGCAATCTTCCAAAATCGGATTCAGGTTTTCTTCATTATTATTATAATGGGTAATCACTTCATCTACCCAATGCTGGCACATATAATTGACTGCAGTTTCTTTCGATGCCACCACCGGTACACCTGCTATCTTTTGTCCCACCATATCTTTATCTATAATAATAATGCCGCTCAGTTTTCTATCTTCAAAATTATGCTCATGGATTCTTTTTACAAAATGTTCCGCCAGAGAAGAATCCACAATGGCAATCATGGAACTGGCCGCCTGCCTGTCTGCTAATGCTCTTTTTTTCACATATTCTTTTCTCTTAGTTCTTGCAATATAGCAAAAAATAATAGCCAGTTCCCACATCAGTATGATAACGATACGGGAATACTGTTCTCCGGTTTTTGTCACAAAATTAAACAAAATAAACCCGATGATAGTAGCCGAAACATGTGTCAGAGTCATCTTAAATTCATCAAAATATCCTCTTTCCAGAATTCCTTTATAGCTTTCCAGAAAGAATACCATGATAAAATCAATCGTTGTAAGTATGACTGCCATCCGATAAAAATCACTATATAAAAAAGGATTTGTCCATCCGTTTCTAAATAAATATGCAATTAATAACGCTACCTGGATACACAGCACATCAATGAGTGTAAAATCAATATGCTTCACCCAGCTATCCGATTCCTGCTTGTACATTTATGTTCCTCTCTCTTTTTCGAAAGTTTTTTTCTTCATGTTTGTTTATTTTACTACAGTTCGTATATTTCTGTCAACAAGTGAGCTTTTAATCCTATATTTGTTATTCATCATCGTCTTCCGAATAACAGTTTGTAACGACTCATTTTTTTAATATCCAACACAATATTCTGAACTGTCTTACACTTTCTGCACTCATATTTGTATTCCATATAAACACAATCTTTTGTTTCCAAATTCAGATGGTACATTTTATTTAAACAAGAACGGCAATAATTGCCCAGATTATTTCTTTTCAAATATTGATAATTCAAATATTTTTTCCTCCTACGAATCCAAAATATATCACCCTATATATTCTACCCCCTCCCCCTAAAAAATGTCAAGTTATTTTTAAATTATCTCATGAAAAAACAGGTATCTGATTTTACTCAAATGCCTGTTTCTTCTTATTTATATTATCTGATATTTGTGTATCCCATCAAACTCTCATCAACTGCTTTTGCAGCTTCTCTTCCTTCTTTGATGGCCCACACAACCAGAGACTGTCCCCGATGCATATCACCAGCTACAAACACATTCTTAATATTTGTCTCATATTTGTTTGCTTCTGTCTTTACATTAGAACGTTCATTTGTCTCTACTTTGAATGCTTTTGTGACATAATCCTGACTTCCCAGAAAACCCGCTGCAATCAATACCATATCACAATCTACTACATATTCACTACCAGGAACTTCTGCCATCATCATTCTTCCTGTATTTTCATCTTTCTGTGATTCCAGTTTCACCAGTTTCACCTTACACAGGTTTCCTTTTTTATCTGCAATAAATTCTTTGACTGTAGTCTGATAGATTCTTGGATCGTGTCCAAATTTGGCAATAGCTTCCTCCTGACCATAATCAGTCTTAAGCACTCTCGGCCACTGTGGCCACGGATTACTATCTGTTCTTTCTTTCGGGAGCTGTGGCATCATTTCTACCTGAACAATACTTGCGCATCCATGTCTAATGGATGTTCCCACACAGTCATTTCCTGTATCACCACCACCGATGACCATCACTTTCTTGCCTTTGGCAGAGATAAATGTTCCTTCTTTTAACCCATTATCCAGAAGAGCTTTTGTAGTGGATTTCAGGAAATCAACCGCAAAGTAAATTCCTTTTGCCTCTCTTCCCGGAGCTTTGATATCTCTTGGATTTGACGCCCCACAGGCAAGAATTACCTTATCGTATTCTTTCAAAAGATCCGCTGCTTTTACATCATTTCCTACATCGACGCCGGTAATAAATTCGACTCCTTCTTCTTTCATGATATTTACTTTACGATCAATGACCCATTTCTCCAATTTCATATTTGGAATACCATACATCAGAAGACCACCAATCCTGTCAGAACGTTCGTAAACAGTCACGCTATGTCCTCTCCTGTTCAGAGTATCGGCTGCTGCCAGTCCAGATGGTCCGGAACCGATAACTGCTATCTTTTTGCCGGTTCTGACTTTCGGAACCTTGGCTCCCGCATATCCCTTTTCGTATGCATTTTCAATAATTCCATGTTCATTTTCCTTTGTAGTAACGGAGTCTCCGTTTAATCCGCATGTACATGCTGCTTCGCAAAGAGCCGGACACACTCTTGATGTAAATTCCGGAAAATTATTCGTTTTAATCAAACGATAATATGCCTCTTCCCAGTTTCCATTGTAAATAAGATCATTCCATTCAGGAACAAGGTTATTCAGCGGACATCCTGATGCCCCGCCAGGAAGCATCATGCCTGCCTGGCAAAACGGCACACCACATTCCATACATCTGGCAGCCTGAATCTGCTGTTCTTCCTGTGACAAAGGAGTATGGAATTCATTAAAGTTTTTAATTCTCTCTAACGGTGAAACTGCTGTACTTGTCTCACGCTCGTATTCTAAAAATCCAGTTGGCTTTCCCATGACTTTCCTCCTTATTTCGCAATTGCATAGAATGCTTCAATCTTAGCCTGCTCGCTGCTCAAACCTTTTTCTTCCATCTGAACAATCTTCTTTAACATTGTTGCATAATCATATGACATAATCTTCTTAAACTTCGGCAGATATTCTCCAAAATGATCCAGAACTTCTTTTCCTCTTGCAGAATTTGTATATGCCACATGTTCCTGAATCATTGTCTTCAGTTCTAAGACATCATACTTATCTGTCACTTCTCTCATAAATACCAGTTCCTTATTCACTTTGGTATACAGCTTGCTGTCCTCATCCAGAACATATGCAATACCGCCACTCATACCAGCCGCAAAGTTCTTACCCACTGAGCCAAGTATTACAACACATCCACCTGTCATATACTCACATCCATGCTCGCCGACACCTTCTACAACTGCTGTTACTCCTGAGTTACGCACACAGAATCTTTCACCGGCTACACCATTAATAAATGCCTTACCGCTTGTTGCTCCATACAATGCCACATTACCAATAATGATATTTTCGCTTTCTTTAAATGTAGAACCCTTTGGAGGATATACAATCAGTTTACCGCCGGAAAGTCCCTTGCCAAAATAGTCATTGCTGTCACCTACAAGTTCCAGGGTTAATCCCTTAGGAATAAATGCACCAAAGCTTTGTCCACCGGCACCATTACACTTGATTGTAAATGTATCTTCTGCCAATCCATCCGGATATTTTCTTGTTATCTCAGAACCGAAAATCGTACCGAAAGAACGATCAACATTCGTCACATCTACCTCTATGCTTCTCTTCTGTCCATCTTCCAAAGCTTTTGCAAATTTCTTCACAAGAACTTTTTCATCCAATGTCTTTTCCAACTCAAAGTTATAAAGATTCTTTTCATTGTATCTGATTTTTTCTTTACAGAAATCTGTATTTAATATACCAGACAAATCAACTTTTGCTGCACGGCCTTCAATATCATCTCTTCTCTTCAGCATATCAGAACGACCTACCAGCTCATCTAATGTTTTCACACCAAGCTTAGCCATATATTCTCTGACTTCCTGGGCGATAAACTTCATGAAATTCACTACATATTCTGGTTTTCCTTTGAATCTCTTTCTCAATTCCGGATTCTGTGTGGCAACACCTACAGGGCAGGTATCCAGATTACATACTCTCATCATAACACAACCCATGGTTACAAGAGGTGCTGTTGCAAAACCAAATTCCTCTGCGCCTAGCATTGCTGCAATCACCACATCACGTCCGCTCATAAGCTTACCATCCGTTTCAAGAACAACTTTGTTTCTCAAATCATTCATAATCAATGTCTGATGTGCCTCTGCCAGACCAAGCTCCCAAGGAAGGCCTGCATTATATATGGAGTTTCTAGGAGCTGCACCGGTACCTCCATCATAACCTGAAATCAGAATAACCTGTGCTCCTGCTTTTGCAACACCGGCAGCGACTGTACCAACGCCGGCTTCAGATACCAGTTTTACAGAGATTCTTGCCTGTGTATTTGCATTCTTCAAATCATAGATTAACTGTGCCAAATCTTCAATAGAGTAAATATCATGATGTGGCGGTGGAGAAATCAGGCTCACACCCGGTGTAGAATGTCTTGTTTTTGCCACCCATGGATATACTTTCTTTCCAGGAAGGTGGCCACCTTCACCCGGTTTTGCACCCTGTGCCATCTTAATCTGAATTTCATTTGCACTTACCAGATATCTGGAAGTTACACCAAAACGGCCGGAAGCCACCTGCTTAATCGCTGAACATTTATTCAATCCGTCTGGTCCGATTGTTAGTCTTTCTAATGACTCACCACCCTCACCACTGTTGGAACGACCATGAATTGTATTCATAGCAATGGCCAGTGTCTCATGAGCTTCCTGTGAAATAGAACCGTAAGACATCGCACCTGTTTTAAATCTCTTCACGATAGAGTCTACACTTTCCACCTGCTCAATCGGAATTGATTTCTTAGGATAATTGAAATCCATCAGGCCTCTCAAATTAACACTCTGACCCTCCTGGTCAACTTCCTTTGTATATTCTTTAAACAACTCATAATTACCTGTTCTGGTAGACTCCTGAAGCAGATGAATTGTCTTTGGATTATAGAGATGTTCTGATTTTCCACTTCTGAACTTATGTGTTCCTTCACTATCCAGTGTGAGATCCATACCCAGATCAAGAGGATCAAATGCCTTTGAATGCAGTGTATTTACATCACTCTCAATATCTTTCAGTGAAATACCACCGATTCTGCTTACTGTATTTGTGAAATATGTGTCAATTACCTCTTTATCTATACCAATTGCTTCAAAAATCTGTGAACCCTGGTAGGACTGAATCGTAGAAATACCCATCTTTGATGCAATTTTTACAATACCATGCAATACTGCCGAGTTATAATCACTGACTGCAGCATAGTAATCTTTATCCAGAAGTTTTTCATCAATCAGTTCCTTAATCGACTCCTGTGCCAGATATGGATTAATTGCACAGGCTCCGTATCCCAAAAGTGTCGCGAAATGATGCACTTCTCTAGGTTCACCACTTTCAAGGATAATAGCAAGAGAGGTTCTCTTCTGTGTTACAACTAAATGCTGATGCAAAGCAGAAACTGCAAGCAATGACGGAATAGCTACATGGTTTTCATCTACACCTCTGTCAGAAAGAATCAAAATATTTGCACCATCTTTATGTGCTCTGTCAGCATCCAAAAAAACATGATCAATTGCCTTTTTTAAAGATGTATTTTTATAATATACAATCGGAATAACTGCAGTCTTAAATCCTTCCACATTCATACTCTTAATTTTCAATAAATCCGTACTGGTAAGAATCGGATTATTGACACGAAGCACCTTACAATTTTCCGGTGATTCCTCAAGAATATTTCCATCAGAGCCAACATATACCGTTGTGGATGTTACCACCTCTTCCCTGATTGCATCAATCGGAGGGTTTGTAACCTGTGCAAACAACTGTTTAAAATAGTTAAATAATGGCTGCTGTCTCTCAGAAAGCACTGCCAATGGAGAATCATTACCCATAGCGGAAATCTGCTCTGTACCTGTAAGTGCCATAGGAAGAATACTTGTCTTAACATCTTCATATGTGTAACCAAAGGACTTCTGAAGTCTTTGCCTTTCTTCTTTCGAATACTCTTCAACCTTTTTATTTGGAATCTTCAAATCCTGAAGTTTTACCATATTGGCATCCAGCCATTCACCATATGGCTGTCTGGTTGCATATTTTTCTTTCAGTTCATCATCATCAATCACTTTACCCTGAACAGTATCTACCAAAAGCATTTTTCCAGGTCTGAGTCTTTCTTTGACAACAATCTTGGAAGGGTCAATATCCAGCACACCCACTTCAGAGGAGAGAATCAGCTTATCATCTGTTGTAATCATATAACGGGATGGTCTCAGACCGTTTCTGTCAAGAACCGCACCCATAATATCTCCATCTGAGAATAAGATCGAAGCAGGTCCGTCCCAAGGCTCCATCATCGTTGCATAATATTGATAAAAGTCTCTCTTTGCCTGGCTGATATTCTGATTATTATCCCAAGGTTCCGGAATCGCAATCATCACTGCCAGAGGGAGATCCATTCCGCTCATCACCATAAACTCCAGCATATTATCTAACTGGGCCGAATCAGATCCTTCTGTATTAATCACAGGTACAACTTTATTAATCTCATTTGCAAGGCAGGACGCGTGCATTGTCTCTTCACGGGCAATCATCTTATCTACATTACCACGGATAGTGTTAATCTCGCCGTTGTGCACCAGCAATCTGTTTGGATGTGCTCTCATCCAGCTTGGCTGGGTATTTGTACTAAATCTTGAATGTACAATGGCAATAGCTGATTCATAATCCGGATCCTGTAAATCTCCAAAGAATGTTCTCAGCTGTCCTACAAGAAACATACCTTTATAAACAATGGTTCTGCTTGAAAGTGATACTACATAAGTATCTTCATTACTCTGTTCAAACACACGTCTTACAACATACAATTTTCTGTCAAAATCAATACCCACATTTACTTTAGCCGGTTTTTTCACAAATGCCTGTAAAATATATGGCATTACTTCTACCGCCTTGTGTCCCAGTACATTTGGGAATGTTGGCACTTTTCTCCATCCAAGGAACTCCAGACCTTCTTTCTTGACAATGATTTCAAACATTTTCATAGCCTGTTTTCTCTGAAGTTCATCCTGTGGGAAGAAGAACATACCTACGCCGTATTCTCTCTCTCCACCCAATTCGATGCCCAATGACTGTGTTGCTTTCTTAAAGAACTTGTGTGAAATCTGCAGGAGAATACCTACACCATCACCAGTCTTTCCTTCTGCATCTTTACCAGCTCTGTGTTCCAAATGTTCTACAATATCAAGGGCACCTTCTACGGCTTCATGGTCTTTGTTACCCTTAATATTTACAACCGCACCGATACCACAGTTATCATGTTCAAATTTGGGATCATATAATCCGTTACATTTCTGCTGCATCTTTGTCCTTCCTCCAACTCTATCTTGTTTTCTGTTCTATGACAATTTTTGTCTTTGTCCGGTGGACATTTGTCTTTATCCTTACCGCATGCTAATACTATACTACTATCTTTCTAAATTGTAAATAAAGATTTTTCTACGAATTGTCTGATAATTTGTCATTTTGCATATTTTTATTCTATTTTCTGATAATTCATTTTAAAAACCCTGAGTTTCTTCTTGAAACCCAGGGTTTTACAAACAATTTATCATGATTTTGAATTATTTTTTTTTGCATTACAATAGAGATAAATGCCTGCCGGCAAAAGAATCAGACTAATAATCTGGGAAAACGATACTTCCAGACTGCCAATCTGCCATACCCCACGCACTTCATCTCCGCGAAGAACTTCTGTGAGAAAACGTATTGCCGGGTAAATCATAAGATACAGGCCCAGGATAACTCCCGCACCATGATTCCCCTTTCTGTAATATCGATACAGAAAAATAAATAACGCAAAATTACAGCCGCTTTCCAATAATTGTACCGGGAATCTTTCTACCAGTTCTATCCCCGGTTCATAAGGATTTTCAGGGAATCGTACAGCAAACATTCCATGATATTCTATACCGTAACAGCACCCAGCCAAAAAGCAGCCGATTCTGCCAATCCCATGAAAAAGAGGGGTAATCAATGCCAGAATATCACCAAACAGCAGAAATGGCATTTTCATCCATCTGGTGTAGCAATAAATTCCGCACATTATTCCCAGCAATCCCCCATAAAACACATAACCTGCAAAAATTTCCTGTATTTTAACATGTGAAACACCATGGCGAAAAACATCCGAAATAAGCTCCGGTATAAAAGGAATGACATAAAACAGTTTTGCTCCTATCAGCATTCCAAGCAATCCATAACCAGAAGCACATAAGATATCCGTTTGTCTGATGCAATACTTTCTGCCTGCATGTAATGCCATACAAAGTGACAGAAGACCGCCTATAACCGCAACCGTTGCATAGGATGGTATACGAAGTCCTAATATCTGAAAATATAATAACATATTACCTCTCTTTCTCTCGAGGAGTCACATAGTTCTGTTCCGGCACCGGCACTTTATCCATATCAGGGCCGATATAAAAACCGGTATGAGGCGGTTGGTTATACGCTGTATTTTGCCATGCGATTCCCAAACGATACACACTGTCATGCATGAATGTATAAAGCCGGTGTCTGGTATACTCTGTCGTGGTATACATTCTCAAAAATGTACTGTCTTTTCCCCGAAACACCACATCTTCTCTCCAATCGCCAAGTATGGATGCCTGAATACAAGGATTTCCCTTTGTACCATTATTGGACAATACATGATCTGTAGAAAAAATAATATCTGTTTCTTCCGTTTTCCAGTTCCACTTATATATCTTCGGAATTCCTATGTTTGTTTCATAACCATACCAGTCGTGATCCAGCAGTTCCCGCAGCAAATCTCCATCCCACCAGATTGCAAAATTTATCTGTTCCGGAAATTTTCCCGATGCTTTTGTTCCGTCTGCATAATTATACAATCCGCCACCATAGTATGCCCACATCTGGTTTCCTTCATATCTCGGGTCTATCTTTGCAGTCAGTCCTCTCGTTGTATCTTTCCCTGTATAAAGTCCAAAAGACATTTTTCCTGTTCCCGCATCTCTCGCTTCTATACCATAAGGGCAATCTGCATCTTCGTGAATACCGAAGAAATCAAATCCCTTTGAATGCTTCGAAAATTTCCCCACATGCATGGCATCTCCATGTCCTAATCCTGTAGAATACAGTCCCGTTCCATCGTGGTCAATCACACATGCTCCATAGATAATTTCATCACAGCCATCCCCATCTACATCTGCCACTGCCAGATTATGAAATCCCTGATTGGTATAATCAATGTTCTGCCGGCTGTCTGCCTGAAATTTCCAACGTTTTACCAGTTTCTTTTCAATCACGTCATAAGCAGTCAGATGTGTTGGTCGTCCGTGATCATAGTATCCCCTGCACATCACAACACTTGGATGTACACCATCCAGATATGCTACACAGGCCAAAAAACGATCTACACGGTTTCCCCAGGAATCACCCCATTCTTCTACTTTTCCTCTGGCCGGGTCATAATCCACAGTATCCAGTATTCTTCCGGTTCTTCCATCAATCAGCGACAAATATTCCGGTCCTTCGATAATAAAGCCATCTTTATTCCGGTAATCCTTCATTTTGTCCCCTACAGTATTTCCGTACGCATCAATCGTTCCATCAGCAGTTTTTAATACCATTTCTGCATATCCATCGCCATCGAAATCATAAACCATAAACTGGGTATAATGTGCACCGCAGCGAATATTCGGTCCCAGATTGATTCTCCAGAGCATGGTACCATCCAGTTTATATGCATCTATATAAACGATTCCTGAATAACCTTTATGGCTGTTATCTTTGCCATTACAATCCCATTTCAGAATAATTTCATATTCTCCATCTCCATCCAGATCCGCAACGCTGGCATCATTCGCTGTGTATTCATAAGTCATGCCATCAGGAGTCGTATACGGTTCCGGCTTTTGAAGGGGTATATCCAGATAATTATGAGCCAGATTTCTTGCTACATAACCCCGACTTTCCTCTTTTCCATCGATTACCTTTTTTATCTCATATCTGGTATTGATATCACCTTTTCTGTCCAGATAATTTGTGGCATATTCTTTTGGAAGTGTTGCAATCAATTTTCCATCTGCATAAATACGAAAAGCCGCATTTTCATATTCATACGCACAAAGTCGAAAAGTAATGTACATTCCCCGATCCGTCCTGATGGCCAATGCTGCTCTATCAAGCTTTTCCATCTGACGTTTGCGAAGAGGTGCTTTAATCTGGGATTTTACTGACTGAATTTCAGAAGAACCATTTTCTGACAATGCCATCACACCATAAGTATATACCCGATCTGTGGTCAGACTGTCATCGATATATGTTGTGCCCTGAATCTCTGCCAAAGGTTTATAATTTGACAGCTCTGTTTTACGATAAATACGATAAGCAAAAGCATCCTCACAATACCAGGTAAGTTTCGTTTTATTTTCATCTAACGTTACCGCTCTCAATTTTTGAATCTCCGGTTTTCTGCCAAGTTTATTTTCCACATTTACTGTTATTTTCTCTGAACCAGGACCCTCAAACCCTAAACGGTCCGCTATATTTGCCCAATATTCATAGGTTTCACAAAATTTTACATCTGTATCGATATAGGTTTCACCTATGACTCTTATCATTTCCGGATCTTTTCCGCTCCCGATCTGTTTTTTATACAAATGAACCATATCATTTGGATTTTTCTTTAATAGATGAATTTTTATACACGGCTTTTTTTCGTCGACCAGCACTTCTGTTTTCAATTCTTCCACCTGATTTTCTATCACATGGGAGATATCGATTCCCTGAATACAGACATACTTTCCTGAAAATTCTACATCCATGATTCCTTTGCACACAGTAGTCTGATAATCCTGCGAACGGATTACCCGGTCTCCCGCCCAGATGGGAAACTGTTTTTCTCCATTTAATGTAGTATATACATTTACATCACCCTCATCCTGCAAATCACCGTCATATACCCTTACATTGTAGGATCCGTTGGAAATACTGATTCGATATGTATTTTCTGCCATTTTTTCAATATTCAGTCCATCCGTGTCCAGCAGTCTGTTATTTTGAAACTTAATCCTGTATTCTTTCATGTCATTTCTCCTTAAAAACAAAAATTCCTAAGAATTTCCTATGAGATAAAAATCAAGGACTCCTACATGAGGAAGTCCTTGATCTTTTTACTTCTGACAGGATTTCGAAGCTTTCTAAGTGCTTTTGCCTCAATCTGTCTGATTCTCTCTCTTGTTACATTAAATTCTTTTCCAACTTCCTCCAATGTTCTTGGATGTCCGTCTTCCAAGCCAAATCTCAAAACAATAACCTGTTTTTCTCTCTCTTTTAAATCCTGAAGCAGTATGTCAATATGTTCTCTAAGCATCACTGACTCTACATTCTGTTCCGGTGTAACAGTATTATTATCTGCCACAAAATCTCCCAGATTTGAATCGTCTTCTTCTCCGATCGGAGTCTCCAATGATGCCGGTTCTCTGGCAATCTGCATAATCTCAAGCACTTTTTCTTCCGGCATCTCCAATGCTTTTGCCAGCTCTGCCGTGGATGGTTCATAACCCAGATCTAATGTGAGCTTTCTCTGCATTTTCGACATTCTGTTAATCGTTTCTACCATATGAACAGGAACACGGATGGTTCTCGCCTGATCTGCAAGTGCTCTCGTGACAGACTGTCTGATCCACCATGTTGCATACGTACTAAGTTTAAATCCCTTATCCGGATCAAACTTTTCAACGCCTTTGATCAGACCCAGATTTCCTTCCTGTACCAGATCAAGGAAGCTCATGCCCCTTCCTGTATATCTTTTTGCAATACTTACCACCAGTCGCAAATTTGCCTCTATCAGTTTCTCCTTGGCTCTCTGGCCTTTTACTCCGCCTTCTGACTTTTCTCTTGCCAGTCTTAATTCTTCCTCCGCTGAAAGAAGGGGTACTGTGCCGATTTCTTTCAAATACATCCTGACAGGATCTTCTGTTCCAATACCTTCCAAAAGGTCGATAGCATCTAAATCTATATTTTCCTCATCTTCAAAATCTTCTTCTGTTGGTTCCAAAAGAAGATCATCCTCTTCAAGAAACGCTTCCTCTGAATTAGGAACAACATCTATTTTCTTTTCTTCCAGATACTGATATATCAAATCGATATGTTCAGCACTTATATTTTTATCTTTCAGGAACTTATCAATGTCCGAAATTTCCAGTACATTTTTCTTAGACTTTGCTAATTCCATTAACTGTTCAAGACTTTCCATAAATACTTTTTCTTCGTTCATTGCTGTATCACTCATATTGTATCTCCTATTTCAGATAGTTAGGCTATTCTATATGTATCTTTGTTATTATAGCGCAAAAAAAAAGCCATGTAAACATGGCTGTCGAAAAAAATATTTTTTTGTGAAATATTATTAAAATATAATGTGATATTCTGTGCTATTTGTCTAAATTTAGAGTATCTTTTACTTTATTGATGAGAATATCTTTTTTGCCGAGTTCCAATCCAGTCATTACTTTTACTGCACACTTATGGTTCTTAATCAACACTTTTTTTGGATTACCTCCATATTCCCCGTCTAATACCCATTTTACCTTTTCGTCTGAAATAAATTTAATTTTCGACGCTTTAAAGTTCAGTATGTTTTTGCATTTTTTCTGGGTAAGCAGACCGGTAATCATATCCTGAAGTTCCAATGGATTTTTTGGTTTTTTCAGCAACGTCACCTCAAACAACCCATCATCTAAAATAATATTTTTTCCGGTAATTCCCCTGAAACCGCCGACTGAAATAGAATTTGATACCATTCCATAAATAAAATCCCCTTCTACAGTTCCGGAATTATCCCACTCAATTTTATAATGGTGACTGGTCATAATATTACCAAACTGTTTCAGTGCATCGATAATATAAGCGGAATGTCCCAAAAGATTTTTCATATCCTGAGGTGTACTATATGAGACATCAGTAAAAGCACCAAAGGCGGCTATGTATATAAATGTATTTCTGTTAAAGCTTCCCACATCAACGTATACGGGAGTGCCTGCAACCGCAATCTGTGATGCATGCAGCTTATCTTTTGGCAATCGAAGGCTTGTAGCAAAATCATTTGTTGAGCCACACGGAATATATCCAACCGGAACCCTTTTCTTTAAGCGCATCATACCTGAAATAGCTTCGTTTAATGTTCCGTCTCCTCCGGCTACTACTACAAGGTCATAATTTTGTCCTCTTCCTGCAATCTGCCTTTTCGCATCTTGAACACACTGTGTAGGATAAGTCTCCACATAGTACCCGTTCTGAACAAAAACATTTATAATATCGGCAAGATATCTCTTAATCTGTCCTTTCCCAGATCTTCCGTTATAAACAAATAATAACTTTTTCATTTTCTTCCCTCCATCCTTGCCTATGCTCTCTCTTTTTCCTTTGTACTCCCACATTTGAGCAAGCTCATGTGGGTTCAGACCTTTTGACCCTAGTACATCGTTTCGTAAATAACTAAACCAATAACGCAGAATAGTCAAGTTATTTGGTGTAGTTATTTAGAAATCGGTGTACTAGTATCATAATATATGTAATTTGATCGTTTTTCAAGTCTATATTTAAAAATTTATGATTATTTACAAAGTGTTTATTTAAAACAAAGAGCAAAAAAGGCGGCTGAAATATAATCAATATCCAGCCGTCTTTCTGATTCTTATTTTCCACAACAGAATTTATATTTCTTGCCGCTTCCACATGGGCAAGGATCATTTCTGCCTACCTTCTTGTCTTTCACGATTGTGTGAGAACTCTTCTGTTCCTTATATAACTCTTTTCTTCTCTCTTCGCTTGGAATCAATGTATTCCATGCTTCCAGATTATAAAGCCACTCAGCTTTTGCTTCCACCATATTCTTGTAGAGAAGTTCTTTATCGTATCCAAGGTTTACAACAGTATCTTCTGTCATGGTTTCAATTGGATTTGGTTTAATCAGACTGTCATTGATTCCATCCAGAAAACCTACCATAACCAATGGGTCAATACCATATTTTTCCGCTAATTCTTTTACTGTTCCTTCTACGACCACATCCGGCTCAGCTAAAATCTGCTCATAGATACCTTTTTCAATTGTAAAGTATTTCGCCCAGAACTGATTACTTTCTTTCTGTGTTTTCTGTGCCGAATACGCATTTGCTCTCCAAATCTCCAGCAATGTATATTCCTTGTTTTCCTGATCTGCCATTTTTTCCACCTTTTCCTTTTATTTATTTGTTTCCTCTTTTTTCTCTTCTTTCTCCGGTTCTATATCGACACCTTTGCCTCTTAGAAGATCGCCTACCCATATGTATATATGGAGCAGTATCGGCAAAAATATCGTCGTAAAAACTGCTGCTATAAATACATTTTTAGATTCCGGTCTCGCCTGCAGTGCAGCCACAAAAGACCATACATACAAACTTAAGAGAAATATCACCATAATGATAGCTAATACACGTTTTACTTTTTTTCTCATGTATCACCCCAAAATTATCGATAGATAATATCTTTTCTGCCCGGTCCATTAGATACCATAGTAATCTTCACGCCCAGTTCACCTTCTACAAACTCAATGTACTTTCTGCAATTTTCAGGAAGATCTTCATATTTTCTGATTCCCCTGATATCGCATTTCCAGCCAGGAAGCTTGGTAAATACCGGCTTTGCCTTTGCAAGTTTTGTAGTTACAGGGAAATCCTTTGTGATTTCACCATCGATATCATATGCTGTACATACCGGAATTTCATCTAAATATCCTAATACGTCGAGAACGGTCAATGCCACTTCTGTTGCACTCTGCATTCTCACACCATATCTGGATGCCACTGTATCTAACCAGCCGACTCTTCTTGGACGTCCTGTTGTAGCTCCAAATTCGCCACCGTCTCCACCGCGGTTTCTGAGCTCGTCTGCCTCTTCTCCATGAAGTTCACTGACGAATTCACCTGCTCCTACTGCACTTGAATATGCTTTTACTACCGCTATTATATCTTTAATTTCATAAGGAGGAATACCTGCTCCAATCGCACCATACGCTGCTAATGTTGATGATGATGTTACCATTGGATAAATACCAAAATCCGGATCTTTCAAAGTTCCTAACTGGCCTTCCAAAAGGACTGTTTTTCCTTCTTTGATAGCCTTCTGAAGAAATGCTGCAGTATCACATACATAAGGAGCCACCATTTCTTTATATTCATGAAGCGTATCCATAAGTTCCTCTACATTCAAAGGTTTTTTATGATACATATGTTCTAATATGATGCTCTTCTGCTCACATACTCTCTCTACATGCTCTCTTAAAACCTCTTCATCAAATAATTCTGATACCTGAAAACCTATTTTAGAATATTTATCTGAATAAAAAGGTGCTATACCTGACTTTGTAGAACCAAATGATTTCTTTCCAAGTCTTTCTTCCTCACACTCATCAAATAAAATGTGATATGGCATAACAATCTGGGCTCTGTCAGATACTAAAATCTTTGGCTTTGGCACGCCCCTCTTCACAAGTTCATTTATTTCGTTAAACAATGCCGGAACACTGAATGCCACACCATTACCGATAATGCTTGTGGTATGGTTGTAAAATACACCCGATGGCAATATATGAAGTGCAAATTTACCATAATCATTTACAATGGTATGACCTGCATTACTTCCACCCTGGAATCTGACAATTATATCAGACGATTCACCAAGCATATCTGTAATCTTTCCTTTTCCTTCATCACCCCAGTTAGCTCCTACTACTGCTCTTACCATTTTGATACCTATGCATACCGCATGATCCGTCTTTCCCTATCACACGACATCTGCGCAAACGTGGAAGAATAAATGTGCGCATGCATCTTCCTTTCTTTAGTCTAAGCCTTCCACTAAACATCGCTTTCATATTACCACATTTTTAAGAATAAGTAAATTGTTTCATATTGATTTTTCAAGAAAAATATACTAGAATAAAAGTGTATCGTTGGAACGTGTTTATATCGGTTAGTGCTTATAACCAAGTCATAATGGAAAGAGGTGATACTTATGACTGATCTTTTTAACTCAAACACCACTCTTCCTGAGATGGAAGATATCCTCGCATTGTATTGCCTGCATGACACTGAACACATGATTCATGCAGCCGAAGACATTCCACTCACCAAAAATGATTTTAATCAAATGCTTGGATATCTGAAAAGCTTCGTAAACTGGTTAGGTGATGCATCTGCCTATCGTGATGTAAAGCTTACAATCATCGTTGCATGGATTTTTGCTGAAAAATTTTCAAAGAAAGATTTGTCCAAAGTTTTTCTGAAATCTGTCGCACAGCTTCCTCAACATCACTACCGGTTTTATATGGATTTGCTGGCATCCGCCATTGTAGAATTTAATCTTGATACTTATTCTGAAAATTATGATGATATCTATGGATTAATTAATATTATACATAAACAGGCCGGTATACTCTAAAAAAAAGAAGGAGCAGACATGCTCCTTCTTTTTCATTATCTTACACGTTAATCTCTGCTGTAAGACCAAGAATATCTTTATTTTCATCTAAAATCGGCTGAATCTCATTTGCAAGGAATTCCTCTACCTGCTCTTTGGAACGTCCTACATAATTTGCAGGATTCATGGTTTTCTGCAAATCTTCCAGACTCAGTCCGAAGGATTCATCTTCTGCAATCAGTTCAAGAAGATTATTATCCAGTCCGTTCTGTTTCACATTCTTTCCAGCTTCCATAGAAAGCTGTCTGATCTTCTCATGGAGCTCCTGTCTGTCTCCACCGGCCTTTACGGCATCCATCATGATATTTTCTGTTGCCATAAACGGAAGCTCGCTCATCAGTCTCTTTGTAATTACCTTATCATATACTACAAGACCATCAACTACATTCAGATACAAATCAAGTATACCATCGATTGCAAGAAATGCTTCAGGAATGCTTAAACGTTTATTTGCCGAATCATCCAGCGTTCTCTCAAACCACTGTGTTGCAGATGTAATCGCCGGATTTAATGCATCGATCATAACGTATCTTGCCAGTGAAGCAATTCTCTCGCTTCTCATCGGATTTCTCTTATATGCCATTGCAGAGGAACCGATCTGATTCTTCTCGAATGGCTCTTCAATTTCTTTTAAGTGCTGTAACAGACGGATATCATTTGAGAATTTGTGAGCGCTTGCTGCAATTCCTGCAAGGACATTTGCCACTCTTGTATCCATCTTTCTGGAATATGTCTGGCCTGACACAGGGAAACATTTCTTAAATCCCATCTTTTCGGCAATCATCATGTCCACTTTTCTTACCTTATCCTGATCACCTTCAAACAGTTCCATAAAACTTGCCTGTGTACCGGTTGTTCCTTTACAGCCCAAAAGCATCATGCCATCTAAAAGATAGCAGAGATCTTCATAATCCATCTTCAGCTCCATGAGCCATAAAGAAGCTCTCTTGCCCACTGTAGTCGGCTGTGCCGGCTGAAAATGAGTAAATGCCAGTGTTGGCTGTTCTTTATACTTATCAGCAAATTTTGCCAGTTCGTTCATTACATTGACCAGTTTCTTTTTTACAAGCTTTAACGCTTCTGTCATTATGATAATATCTGTATTATCACCTACATAACAACTGGTAGCGCCAAGATGAATAATTCCCTTTGCCTTAGGACACTGCTGTCCATATGCATAGACATGGCTCATGACATCATGACGAACCAGTTTTTCTCTTTCTTTTGCCACGTCATAGTTGATATCATCTGCATGCTCTTTCATCTCTGCAATCTGTTCGTCTGTAATATCAAGACCTAACTCTTTTTCTGTCTCTGCCAATGCAATCCATAATTTTCTCCAGGTTCTGAATTTCATATCCGGAGAGAAAATATACTGCATTTCCTTACTCGCATATCTTTCCGATAACGGACTTACATATTTATCATACATCTGTTTTACCTCATTTCTGCGCGTATCTCATATTCATCTTTTCAGCGCATGTGTTTCATATTATTTCTGATACTCTCCTCTGATGTCTTCCTTCGGTGGTTCCATCGGATATTTTCCGTTGAAGCATCCGGTACAGATATTCAATCCATTTACCATTTCTTTCAACCGTCCCATCTCCAGGTATCCAAGAGAGTCTGCACCTATTACATCACAAATCTCTTCTATCGTACGGTTATGCGCAATCAACTGTTCCTTTGATGGAATATCTGTTCCAAAATAGCATTCACTTAAGAATGGAGGAGATGATATTCTGACATGTACTTCTGTGGCTCCTGCCTCACGAAGCATATTTACAATCCTTCCACTTGTTGTTCCACGCACAATCGAATCATCAATCATAATCACACGTTTTCCATTGACAGCTTCTTTCAGGACATTGAGTTTAACCCTGACACTGGATTCTCTATTGCTCTGCTTTGGCTTAATGAAAGTTCTTCCTACATATCCATTTTTTACGAATGCCGTTCCGTAAGGAATCCCTGACTGCAAAGAATAACCAAGAGCTGCAGCATTTCCCGACTCCGGAACTCCTATTACCACATCAGCTTCCACAGGACTGTCCATGGCAAGATATTTACCTGCCATAATTCTTGAATGATAGACAGATACACCATCTATGATGCTGTCTGGTCTTGCAAAATAAATATATTCAAACACACATCTTGCTTCTTTTTCTTTCGGAAGACACAGTGACTTATCTGAAACAATTCCATTTTCTGTAATAGTTACGATTTCTCCCGGTTCTACATCTCGTACATATTCCGCGTCGATTGTATCAAGTGCACAAGTCTCAGATGCAAGAATATATGCATTATCACGTTTGCCAATACATAATGGCTTAAATCCAAACGGGTCTCTGGCACCAATTAATTTTCTGGGACTCATTACAATCAAAGAATATGCACCTTTGATTTTTTTCATCGCAAGCTTCACAGCATCTTCTACACTATGAGTATTGACTCTCTCTCTGGCAATATGGTATGCAATTACCTCGGAATCAATGGTTGTCTGGAAAATGGCTCCGGTTCTCTCCAGTTCTCTTCTTAATTCAAGCGCATTAATCAGATTTCCGTTATGAGCAAGTCCCAAAGTTCCTTTAATATAATTCAGCAACAGAGGCTGGGCATTCTCCCGCGTGCTGCTGCCTGCAGTTGAATATCTTACATGACCAATTCCGATATTTCCTTTTAACTTTTCCAAATCATCCTGCGTAAATACTTCGTTTACCAATCCCATGCCTTTTATAAGGCTTGCTTTTCCCTTCGGACCATTTGTATCGCTCACTGCAATACCACAACTTTCCTGTCCTCTGTGCTGTAAAGCAAATAATCCATAATAAATTGATGAGGCTACATCATTTCCTTCAAAGTCATAAATGCCAAACACACCACATTCTTCGTGTAAGCTATCATCAAATTCTTCCTGTACATGTATGTTTTCCATGTGAACCTCCATGTTATAGCGTGAGTAATTATTTCCATAAAACCAATTCATCATATCATATGCGCCACCAAAAGACAAGCACATAATCATTCCATTTCTTCAAAGTTTTTATCAAATTCATCAAAAATGTAATCCAGAATATCTGCCTTTCCTACAAATTGGCATCCATAAAACATCTTATCTTCCTGCTTTTCAGCTCTGACGATCTGAACAACCGTATACAGGCAGGAATTCTCACTTCCCAGCTTAATATCGGCATTAAAATAATATCCTACAGGCAATACCGCTTCTGTCTGAAACCCTATACCCGTCTTGGAAATGTTTTTTACAACAATCGGAGCTTCGATGTTTTGAATACTCAGATTGTCCTGTTTAAACAAATCCGAAATCTTTAATACAATCTCTACCGGTAATCTTTTATATCTCTTTTTTTCGCTCATCCTCTTGCTCTCCTACTCTTAAATCATATCAGTCTAATTATACATAATCCCCGTCTTTTAAGCAAGAATTATTTCAACCTGTATTCAATTGAAGCAACAGCACCATCTTCCATGCCTATGGCCAGAACCGTATTTTCAGACGAATATTCTAATTCAGTTCCATTTCTCTCATAATCTGATCCATATGCCTGGGCGACTTCCTCATAGGTAGAATTGATTCTGATTCCTTTTTCAGTTGCCACGGTATCATTTTTAAAATAAAGACCGACAACGACCTTTTCTCCCTCTATTTCATTCACTACCAGTGTGATATTCTGATAATAATAGAACATATCCATCCCATCCACAGCGCAGCTCTTTGCCTCAAAGTATTCGTAATCATCCCCCAGAATTTCCAACACCTGTTCTACCTTCTGTCCCGGAATAATCTTTTCTCCCTGATATTCATAATAATATTCTTCTTTCTTATTTTCTCCCTCTGTTTTATCGTTTCCTTGTTCCTGGCACCCTGCAAGTAATGACAGCATTACAAATACCAGAACAATATATGTTTTCTTTCCTGTCATGATTCTTCCTTTTCCTGTTCATATTGTTTTGTTAGTTCTGCAAAATAATCATCTAGTTCCTGTTCTCCCCTGCGATTTTCCACCCCGTATGTTTCTCTCAGAATCTGGCCGAAATAAACTGATAATTTTTCGGCACCAGATACATTCAGATGCATTCCTCCATCATATGTGTCCGTTTCATAATCAATGCCTATCTGTTCTATTTCTTCAAGCAGATTATAATAACCAATCTCATGCTCTTCGGCATAATCTGCAATCTGTTCATCCCATTGTTCGTACCAGCAGGGATATAAGGAAGGTGCCTTGATAAGAAGAAGCTCTGCATTATTTTTTTCACATAATTCCCGGATTTTGTCCAGATAGTCATAACACTTTTCAGAAAATCCGTAATCTGACAATGGTTTTTCTTCCGGTATCACAGTGGCAGCCTGTACCCCTGTCTGCATCAGATATCCGTTATAAGATATTCTGTCTCTACGAAACAGATAGGTCCAGTCTTCTTCTGAAAGTTCCTGCCATCGGGAATGAAATCTCAAAAGCGGAAACAAATAAGTAATTAAATCTTCCTCTTCTGTCATAGAAGCCTTTGCAGCATCTATTTTATTTTTTGACATTTTCATTCCATCGATATTCATACGGTTATATGCCTCACTTACCGGTTGTTCATACTGCATGGATAATACATTAAACACTACTACTTTTGGTTGTTCTCTTTCAAAGGTATCCTTTAATATATAATAGGATTGCCAGATTGTCTGGCTGGCACTTCCCCTTATATAACTATTGATTCCATAGTAATTCCAAAGCGTAACCGGAGAAAAATTCTCATATACTTCACAATCTCCCACAAATATAACATCATGGTTCATCATGGAATCATAATATTCGCCAATCAATGCTCCTTCTTTTGATGTATTCATGTATTTTGGCATCATCAGCTCCTGAAGCACAAAAAATAATATGACCGTTATTCCTATTGTCACAATGATTCGGATCCATTTTTTCATACTACACTAATTCTCCATAAATAAACTGTGCCGGATCATATCCGATACCATAATTTCCAAAAATCAATACTGCAAACAGCAAAAAGATAATCGCAGCATAATGGCAAGTCCATGGCAACTCCTTTTTTCTTTTTCCCACAAGATACATCATAAAAACACCGATTCCAAGAATCACATAATCTGCCGCCGTTATTCCCAACTGCAAAAATCCATCCAGAGAAACCTGGTAAACAGAAAACTCTGTAAACATCCGAAGGAACATATCTGCCGTCAGGGTTACATCCCGGTAACAGTCAAACATCCGTAATATGCACACCAGAAGGAACGTCCTGACCGCCTGAAAATCTTCATATGCCCTGGATGCCGTAAGCTTCGGATAACTCTGATGAAACTTTTCATACAAAGGTCTGCATTCTCTTGAAATCAAAATAATCATACAATTCGCCATTCCCCACACAATAAAATGTGGTTCACTGCCATGCCACAATCCAGTCACAAACCATGCCACCATGGCTGCCACATAAACCGGAAATCTTTTTCCCAGTTCCGGATTTATTTTTTTTATTTTCTTCGCTGCCCGATTTACAGGTTTGCTGATGGATAACGGATAAAATACATAATTCTTTATCCACTCCCCAAGGGAAATATGCCATCTTCTCCAGTATTCTGCCAGATTCTTAGACGTAAAAGGTACATTGAAGTTTTCCACAAGCTCCACTCCCAAATATTGGGCAATACCCATGGTAATATCTATCCCACCGGTAAAATCTGCATATAACCGGATCGCATAAAATATCATGCCCACAAAAACATAAAATCCTGTATACTGATCAGGTGCATCTATAATAGTCAGAACAGCCGGATAGATTCTGTCGGCTATCACCAGTTTCTTAAAATAGCCCCACAAAATCCGTTCCAAAGCCAAAACCGCCTGTCCGCCCTGAAATGCTTTGGGTGAAAAGATCTGTTTTCTAATACAGCTAAACTGATTAATCGGTCCCTGTACCAGAGATGGAAAAAAAGAAATACAGACTGAGAGCTTCAGGATATTTTTTTCCGCAGGATGACGTCTATATACTTCTACAAGATATCCCGCTGTCATCAATCCATAATACGCCAGAGCCAGAGGCATATGATCATAACAGATACGAAACCACAGCATAATTGAAAAATGAATCACAAGTCCTATAGCCAGACAAATTTTCTGTTGTTTTTTTATTATCTGTTCGATTGCGAGAGACCAGAGATAAGTATTGATAATAACTACAAGCATCACAAGACTCGCAGTCCATCCTGCCTGCACCATAAAAATCCCATTAAACAGAAGTAAAAGCATCCATCGGCATTTTCCAGGCACAAAATAATACAAAACAAACAAGATGGATATAAAGAAGATAAACTCAAATGACGAAAAAAGCATATTTTCTAATCCTCTTCCTCCAGTTTTCTAATCACTTTATAAATAGCGTCTGCCGAGTTAAAATTCTCCCGGGTGATATATTCTGCCGGTATAACGACATCATAGGTATCTGCCACCTCGGAAATCAGGGAAACGATATCAAAAGAATCAAGAATATCATCATCTATCAGTTTATTGCATTGTTCAAAATCCACATCAGGATGAATTTCTTTTAAAATTGCCAGTAATTTATCCATTTCTTTTCTCTCTCCTCTCTTTCAGATATCGCTCTTTCAGACATTTTCTATCTGTTTTTCCATTCAAAGTCAACGGAATTCTGTCTATCTGTTTCATCTCAGATGGCACCATATAAGAAGGCAGTAATTCCTTTAATTTTTTTCGTAATACCTGTATATCTATGTCTCCCTGAACATATAGCACCAGTCTGTCTTTCCCCTCAAGAAAAAGACACACACAATTCTCTACCCCTTCCTGTTGATTCACAGCGGCCTCTATTTCTCCTAATTCAATTCTGTATCCCATATGCTTAATCTGATTGTCTTTTCTCGAAACAAACACCAATTCTCCATCCACATATTTCCCAAGATCACCTGTCCGGTAAACCAACTCAGGATAATCGTTCTGTAACGGATTCTGTACAAATGATTCCTCTGTCTGCTCCCGATTTCCAAAATATCCCATGGTGACACAAGTTCCTCGAATATAGATTTCACCTGTTTTACTTTCCGCCTCAGATGAAATATTGTCTATTTTTTTTCCATCACTATCAATCAAAAATAAATCTGTATTGCGAAAAGGTTTTCCTATGGGGATTACCTGTTTTTCATCAAATGTCCGGTTTACTATATAATAGCTGGACATTCCTGTACATTCCGTCGGACCATAAAGGTTAATATAACGGGCATGCACATGTTCTCTCCATATATTAAACTGGCGGACAGGAAATACTTCACTGCCAAATGCAACCGTTTCTAAATATTCCGGCATGACTGTCCGGAAGGTTCCAAGAGATGATATCATGGTTAATGCAGGCACTACCCAGCAAATGGTATTGATTCTATTGTTATTCAAATATTGAACCAATTCTACAGGAAAACGAAATTTTTTTCTTGGAATCAGGATCGTGGTTGCCCCAAACTTCAGGGTAGGATAGATTTCTTTCAGGCAGGCATCCACATAAAATGGGGCCTGATTGCCAAATACAGTTCCACTGTGAATTTTTAAAACTTCCGATAACTGTTCCACATAATCAATTACTGAACGATGATTCGCTACTACTCCCTTAGGAACCCCCGTAGAGCCGGAGGTAAATACAATGTAAGCAGGGTTTGTATCTATATGCTGTTCTCTGATCAATGAAAGTAGTTCATCGTCCCTGATTGTGCTTTGCAGCTGCACATAATTATATACCGGAATCTTTGTGTCTGGAATTTCGGCTTTTCCGGTTTCATCACATATAACTGCTCCCGCCGGAATCATCTGAAAAATATGTTCTATTCTCTCCTTTGGCATTTCGCTGTCTACCGGCACATAATAACAGCCTGCATACATTACTCCAAGGAAAGCAGCTATTTCTGCTACTCCCTTTTCCATAAATAGTATAACAGGCTTATTTATACAGCCTTTCTGTGCCAAAAAAGTTCCAATGTTTTTTGCCAATTCATACAGTTCACCAAATGTCATGGTGTTTTTTTCGTCACAAAAAGCTGTTTTATTATGAAATTTTGTTACTGTTTTTTCAAGATATTCAAGCAGATTTATCACTGAGTTTCCTCTTTTCCGTTATTCGACTACATATTTCTCTGTTGGTGTCGCAGGGTATTTTGTGCGGTCAAAAGTATAGTAATTATTTCCCACCTGCTCCGTATAGGCAGCCACATCTTCATCTCTTGCCATAAAACCGTCAAAGTAAACTTTTCTTCTTGTAGCATCAAAATGATACCACCCACTTCCCGTATTTACCAGAAGCCAGTAATGCTCCGCATCTCCTCCTACCCGTGAAACATCCATGGTCTGAATACCGGCCCGTTTCAATAATATCTTGCATACAGAAGCATATGTAAAACAGTCACCTTTTTTCTCATTCAGACCTCTGTATGCCTCTGCTTCCCAGTCTGATTTATCTGAAGTTCCTGTGTATTCAATATTGGAATATGCATAATTATAAATCTCATATGCCTTTTTAGATAAACTCATAGTATCCGTGGTAATCTCCGCTAAAACTTCATCTGCCTTTTCATTCAGACGTTCTTCTGTGGCTGTCATCTTTTTTAAGGTATACTTCACTTTTACTTCTGTCTGATTTCCGGAAATATCACTTGCGGTATAGCTTACCTCGTAAGTACCTTCCTTTTCCACATCAACAGAAGAATTATCTACATAAACTTCACAACTGCCATCCAGACTGTCTTTTGCTGTCACCCCATCCAGATATGAAATCGTCTCACCCAGATAATACTCCCGATCCACAGCCCCAGATATTACTGGCGGCTCTGTATCTGCTATGACATTGACTTTTGCCATAAGCTCCGTGGAATTATCACCTTCATCCGTATAAACCAGTGTAACTGTATATTCACCCAAGGTATTTAAATCCAGCATTCCTTTATAGCCTGCTGTCACATCTGTGGCATCCTGCAAAATTTCCACGGCCGACATAGGATCAAACTCATGTTTCTGATAGGCTATTATCTCACCTTTCAATGTCACTTCCGGTTTCTTTGCATCAACCACTGTAATGGTACTATCGTATTCTACATTCTGGTAGAGCAGCTTAATATCAATGTCCCCTACATGATTTAGTTTCACTGCCTTATATACAAAAGACACCTGGGACGCATCGATTCCGTCTACCAAAATATCCTCCAGCTTTATTTCCTCTCCCGTAGCATCCAGTTTTAAATTGCTCTTGATAATACTGACTTTTAATGTTGCTTTTCTGACTGTTTTTTTTCCATTAGAGCCAATTGCCTCAATTTCAACTTCCTGTCCGCCTGGGACATCAAATCTCGGCTGTTTTATATACCGGACAGTTGCATTCTCCTCGGAACATTCCGTCACAAAACTCCACGCACTGATTTCTTCATTCAGTTCTACTGTCACATTATGAAGTGCAAGCTCCGGTCCCCGGAAGAACTCCTGATAAACCAGCATTCCCAGAACCGAACAGCCTACCATCGCACTAAATATAAATATCACAAATAATTTTTTATTCATTCGTTCTTTCCAAGCTATTTATTTAAAAGCTCCTTTAACAACTGGTTTACAATACCAGGATTTGCCTTTCCTTTTGCAGCTCTCATGGTTTGTCCTACCAGGAATCCCATTGCCTTCTCTTTTCCGTTTTTGTAATCTTCCACCGACTGAGGATTTGACGCAACCACATCTTCTACAATCTTTCTGATTTCATCCTCGTTGCTGTCCATCTTCAATCCTTTTTCTTCTACATATTGTTCCGGATTTACATCATGTTCAAAAATCTGCGCAAACACATCCTTTGCCACATTTCCATTAATAACACCTTTATCAACCATCTGAATCAGGCTTGCGAGATTCTCCGGTGAAAAACTCAGGTCATCCGGATCCATTCCTTTTTCCTTCAAAAGACGCATTGTTTCACCCATAAGGTAATTGCTGACTTTCTTTGGATTATTACAAATAGCTGTCGCCGCCTCAAAAATATCTGCCATCTTTTTATACAAAGTAATAATATCCGCATCATATTCCGGAAGCTTATATTCTGTTACATAACGCTCTTTCTTTTCATCTCGGAACTCCGGCTGTGCAGCTTTTACCCGTTCCAGCCACTCATCACTGATTACAATTGGCACTAAATCAGGCTCCGGGAAATATCTATAATCCTGAGCATCCTCTTTAGAACGCATTGCGTAGGAATACTCTTTATTATCATCCCATCTTCTTGTTTCCTGGATTACTTCCTTTCCTTCTTCCAGAAGATCTATCTGTCTTTCCCTTTCATTCTCAATTGCTCTTGCAATTGCTTTGAAGGAATTCAGATTCTTCATCTCTGTCCTTGTTCCGAACTTTTCTGATCCCACTTCTCTGACTGACAGATTCACATCAGCTCTCATGGAACCTTCGTTCAGTTTACAGTCAGATGCACCGAGATACTGTATAATCATTCTCAGTTTTTCCAGATAAGCGATTACTTCCTCTGCTGACCGCATGTCCGGTTCAGATACAATTTCAATTAACGGCACTCCTGAACGGTTAAAATCTACTAATGAACAATCCGACCATTCATCATGAACTAATTTGCCGGCATCTTCTTCCATATGAATCTCATGGATTCCAATATATTTTTTTCCATTTTCTGTCTCTATCTCAACTTTTCCATCACGACAGATTGGAAGATATAACTGTGATATCTGGTAATTCTGCGGATTATCCGGATAGAAATAATTTTTACGGTCAAATTTACAATACTGGGTAATATTACAATTTGTAGCAAGTCCTA
>JAXFDY010000082.1:0-4947 GCA_034172985.1 Lachnospiraceae bacterium | reverse complement strand
ACTTTCATGCTCTGCGCCACACCTTTGCCACAAACTGTATCAGCAGCGGCGCCGACGCTAAGAGTGTAAGTGAGATTCTTGGACATTCCAATGTAAATATTACATTGAATCGCTATGTGCATCCAAATCTGGAGACCAAGCACTGCAGGGCGAAGAGATTATGAAAGCAATCGCTGACAGCTCACGAAGCTACGAAGACATTCTTCGGTATATCAAGGGAGAGACATCGGAAGACGAAGACTTAAATTGATGACAAAAAACTTCCAGAGATAGCCAAACGTGGCGCTATAAGAGATTTAGTTGCAAAATCTCTGGAAGTTCACATTTGAGGCAGTTGTAGTTTTTTAAGCTATAAATTCGTAAAAACGTATAAATTAAGAAATAAGCTATTAAGTTGGCGATGAGGGGGAAAGTGCAATCGATACAAAGAATGCATCAGAGAAGTTTTGGAAGCTGGAAAAGTGGATAAAAGAAGATAAGCGACATCTATACAGCGAAAATGTAAAATGATATACTGAAGACAAGGTAGAATTGGTGTGGAAAATGTTATAGGAGGTGCCGGAATGCCGAAGAAGAAAAAAATACAGAGAAAAAGTATAGATAAAACCAAGACAATTCCGAAGCCAAAAGCGAGTATTGAGGAATTACAGGAGTCAAGAAATGGCGGTCAGATTGCATTGAGGGGATATTCTTACCAGTTCTTGTATTCATGCTATTTGATGCTGTCATGTAAAGATGAGAATACAGTCTTTAATTTGGAAGGTATTGAAGATATTGACAAAATTGTGAGTACGAGTGATGAACAGAAGACAATGCATATTCAATTGAAATATTCTGAGAATAAGCAGGATGCTTCTTTTATGAAAAGTGTGTTGAAGAATTTTTTAGAAGCCTATTTACTTGATAAAAATAGAGCATTCAAATTAGTGTATGATTTTTCAGTTGCAAAAGGGCATCTGAGTAAGCTAGTGAATAATATATTGGATTCAGACGAATTACAATATTGGAAAGCCACAGTTGATGAGATAAAAAATGAAAATCCTCAGTGGAATTGGAATCAGCTTGATTTTGATGATTTCATTTCGAAGGTATCGTATGAAAACATAAAAAAAGCAGTATTGGCAGAACGTGTTGAGATTACCCTGATTGAAAATTATGATATTACAACAGACAATATCAAACTGTTTGCCAATAGCATCAAAATGTTTTGTTTTGAGAAGATGGAGACAAGAAGTGTCGTGTCATTAAATGATTTAAAACATCAAATTGAACTGGTTAAATTCGATATAAGTAAGGGAGCAGAAAATCCGGCTCATGGCTGGATAGAAAAAGTAAATTTTAATGAATTAACTGATCAAGAATCCAGTTATTATGAAGGTAAAAAAGCGACACCGATGGATATTGTGAAGGGGCTGCCTGTATCACGAGTTTTACTTGAAAAGGATATACGAACATCAGTAAACAATTATATGGTGACGGTTATAAAGTCGTCAAGCGGCCAGGGAAAAACAACCTTAGCATTGAAAACACAATATGGCCTGCAAAAGGAATACACACCGTATCAGATTATTAATTGCAGTGATAGAGGAACGCTGAGACATATTGTGGAATATTTTCATGCCAGGATCAGACTGGGTGAAAAACCATTGATTTTAATAGATAATCTGGATGCGCATTTGAGTGAGTGGAATCAATTGGTTCAGTTAATGCAATCTGATGTGAAATATAATTATAAAATTCTTATTACTTCACGAGAAAACGACTGGTATAATTATGCAGGTGATTTAAGTAATATACATTCCATGAATATCATAAAGCCAATGCTTTCTAAAGAAGAAGCGGCTGCTATTTTTAACACCTTGCAGCAGGCAGGACATATACATCCAAAGATAAAGGATTGGAAACATGCCTGGAACCAGATAGCGGATAAGAAACTGCTGATAGAATATGTGTATCTGTTAACGCATGGTGAAATGATTGCCGAACGTATTTCATCACAAATGTATGAAATAGGAAGAAATGAGACCGGAAGCATTAAGTTCGAATTATTAAGACAGGTTTGTTTTGCGGATGTATGCGGTATTCGATTACCGACAAAAAAGCTGTTGCGAAGTTTAGCTCCGAGAACGGTTTATGATATTGGACAAATCTTAAAAAGTATGGCAGATGAATTTTTGGTTCATATAAGTCGAGATGGGGATTATATTGAAGGATTACATCCGGTTCGCTCACGGCATATTGTAGAATATTTACATGAGTATTATCCATTGGAGGAAACGGCTTACAATATTACAAAGCTGGCCGATTTACAGGACTTTTCTATACTTTTTTCTCATTATCCTGAATTTTCATTTGATAAGGAAAGTTTTTATTCGGATGTGGTTAATGAATGGTGGAACCTTGAAGATTTAAAATGTTTTGTGTCAGCAATCAGGGGAACTTTTTCAGGCAGTGTTATGCAATATTTTAGAAATAATGAAGAATTATTCAATGAAGCGAATAATCAAGGTGGTTTATTTGTAATTGCCACAGAAGTGTGTCCATTTGCTCAGTTTCGGGAAATAGATGAGTCAGTCCAGATTTTGGAACAAATGAGAGAAGTAATGCCGAATAATGAGAATATCCAATATTTGTTAAATCTGAAAGATAGTATTCCTGCAATTGATATGACGCAAACGGATATATATATTTTAAGTATGCGATTGTTTAAGCGGTTAAAGGACGTGAATACGAAAAATGTGTCCGATCTGGACACATATGCAATGATAGCAGATTGGCTGTATAATATGGATGCTTCTATGAATTTGGCTTCGAATATCAATCTGACAGATTTGTGGACACGTATAGAGAACTATTCGATAGATACAATTTCTTTATTAATGTATACAGCTTATTGCGGAGACAGGGATATATATAGCTTATTTGTATCCGAAAATCTTGAAATGATTTTGAGCTATCTTAAGCGAACCACGTTTTCACATAAATTATATGTAGATGAAACCGAGACGGCTATTCACGTTGAATATGTATTGAGAGCAAGTGAATTGCAGAATGGAAATCAGGAAAGTGTTTCACGATTAAATTATATTTGCAGGACATTGCCGATTTATGAGACCTATTGCTCGGACGCAATTATGCCGAAATATGACATGCTACAGCCATATAGGATGCCGGATGATGCACATAAAGAAATGCCGCGAAGAAATTTGGTAATTGCTTTTCATAAAGAATTTACGTCTTTATGGATAAAAACAATTCAGAGTAATTATGAATTTGATTCAGTTTCGGAATGGATTGAATATTGGTTTCAGGTTCGAAAATGTATGTATGAGTGCCTGGATAAAATAGGGGTATACATGTATAAAGCTATGGCGGGAAAGAGGACCGGCAGTACCGGAACTGAATTTGACAAAACAAGAAAAAAGATGGATAGTATGTTGTGCAGTATGTTTTCATATCCAAAAGAATATCGACCATTCGAAGAAGAAGTAGAGGTGCCGAAAAAGTTTTTAGAAGTTAAACAAGCTTATTTTAATAGCATGCAGAATTTTCTGAGACAGGTTGCCGGTTTGATTCAAAGAGATGAAAATGATGTTAGATTGGCTTTGTATAATTTGAAACAAGCTAAGGCAGGACTGCCAAAGATGCATAAGTTTTTTGATGGTATAGAGTTAGACGAAGAGATGGCTTCGAAACATACAAATCTATGCAGGCAGGAGTCTCAAAAAATATTGGAAATTTATATGTGTTGTCAGTACTTTTTGCAGCATGACGCTTCTCCGTTATTTGACAAGTATCAAATAAGAAATTGGTATAGGGATGTCTGCACAAAAGAAATTGAAGATGTGAATGTCGCATTGGATGCAATGCAGCAGGAGTATGACGCTGTTTTTCCTGATCAAGCCTATGAAGAGGCGGTATTTAAACATTATCCGATAATTCTTAGGTCATTTGATATGACAAGGGAAGAGGTTATGCAGGATTTTGTGTTAAGAACGATAGCATTTGCTGAGACGTCATTTGATTACATGTTGGTTTTGCAATGTGATGAAAATGGAGCCATTCTTCAACATGCGATTAAGTTTCCAAAACGATTTTTTAAGGCGATACAGGAAGCACTTGTTTCTGGTGAGGAGATTACAGATACTTCACTCTTGACACCATATCCGATAGACGTAACTGAAAATATGCTTGAATGTTTTAGTGGAGATTGGAAAATAAAACGTCAGACGGATAATCCATATGTTCACTATCTAGGGGATATAGCAGAAGAATTATGGGTGTATTCCAAGATTCGTGAACTGTTGTGTACAGAAGAAGATAGAGAATATTGCAGATGTGAATTAAAGAAAGTTGCGAAAAAAATTGCAATAATGAAAAAAGAAATTCATCTTCATTTGGATGAAGAAGTTGCGAACCAAATAGATGAGATGTGTAATCATGTATATGAAGGAAATTGCTTTGATAACATAAGGCTTAATGAATTTGTTCAAAATCTTCAATATATATTGGTATAAATTTTTTCTAGTGTAAATGTCAATATAAAAATGTTCAAAAAATAGAAAATAAAGAACATCAGTGTCTGATTGAAAAAGAAGCCATAGGGGACGGGGATTGAGTGATAATTAATTTGTTGCAATCCGTCGAATTATTTTGCGCTTACGTTACAAGAGAAGAATTAAATTGTATTTTGCATGGCAATCCGCTATACTAGAGTTAAGTATAGCGGATTATTTTTTGGAGGCTTTTATGGCAAGTACTTTGAAGTTACCGGTTGGAATTGATGATTTTAGGAAACTACGCGAATCGGATTTTTATTATGTGGACAAGACAAGGCTTATAGAACAGCTTTTATTAAACTGGAGTGAGGTGACTCTTTTTACCCGCCCTAGGCGTTTCGGTAAGACACTCAATATGAGCATGCTCAAGAGCTTTTTTGAGATAGGC
>JAXFDY010000079.1:0-2698 GCA_034172985.1 Lachnospiraceae bacterium | reverse complement strand
ATCCCAATCCTCTTCATCAAGAGCATCCTCAATGGATATAATTGGATATTTCTCCACAAGCTGTTCCCAGTGACATATAAGCTCATCGGAAGTATATTCCGTTCCAGCTTTTGGCAGTCTGTAATATCCTTTTCCCTTTTCACTCTTCCACTCACTTGATGCAGCATCCATAGCAATCATAAAATCCCTGCCAGGTTCATATCCTGCTTTCTTAACAGCTTCAAGAATGGTTTCCACAGCCTCTTCATCAGTCTTTAGCGCTGGGGCAAAGCCACCCTCGTCACCTACAGATGTGGCAAGACCTCTGTCCTTAAGAATTGCTGCAAGGTTATGAAAAACCTCCGCGCACCAGCGGAGCGCCTCCTTAAAACAGCATGCTCCCACAGGCATTATCATGAATTCCTGTACATCAAGCCCGCTTGACAGAGCGTGGGCACCACCATTTATTATATTCATCATAGGAACTGGCAGCCTGTTACCAGACAGACCTCCAAGAAAACGGTACAACGGAATTCCCAGGGATGCTGCTGCTGCCCTGCAGCAGGCAATAGATACAGCAAGAATTGCATTTGCACCAAGAATAGATTTATCACCTGTTCCGTCAGCATCAATCATAGCCTTGTCCACCTTGTATATATCAGAAGCATCAAGACCAGTGATTGCCTGATTAATGGTGGTATTAATGTTATTTACTGCCTTGGTAACACCTTTTCCACCATATCTTTCTTTATCACCATCACGCAATTCCAAAGCTTCGAATTCACCTGTTGAGGCTCCTGAAGGAGCAGCACCCCTTCCAACTGTTCCATTCAGAAGATGTACCTCAGCCTCCACTGTGGGATTGCCCCTGGAATCAAGGATTTCCCTGCCTATAACCTTTATAATCTCTGTACCAGCCATATTATATCTAACCCTCCCTGAAAAAAAGATTTTTCTTAAGTATTAGCAGAATATGGGTTTTTATTCATAGTAATGGAATAATGAATAGCGGTTTTATTTTATAAATATTCATTTGTAAATAGTATGACCAAATCAAAATATGTATTATTTGCCATATTTTTTTATCACCTTTATGATGTTACTTACATCTCTGCTGCAGAATCCTGTTTTATAGTTAATAAGATATAAATTAACATTGTTTTTATCCGGAAACAACTTTTCATCATCATCCAATATTATGTATTTATCAACATTATGTCTCCTGATATAGTATTCTATTTCTTCCTGCCTGGTTTTATTTGATTTTACAGTGCAATCATTAATTCTAAGATTGTATTTGTTAAGCATACTATTTAATGGCAAGAGTATGCTGTCATCTAACCCAGACACTCCTTGACGCCACGTAGATGTTAGAATAATTTGTATATCATTATTACGAATCAGCTTTTTTATCAACTCCTCAAAATTACACAGACAGTCCGGATTTATATAAAATTTTTTATGCCAGTCGCTTTCTTTGTTAAGTACTCCATCCATGTCAAGAAATATATACATATATGTCACCCCCTCTCTGTCAATTTCACATCAAATATGACATCTTTAAGCTTCGTTTTTTTGCAAATGCTCATTATACCTATAGCATAATTATAGTTAATGTTCTATATTGATTTGCAGGCAAAGTTTACACTGGTTTTCTTTTTAGTCATTACCTGCAGCATCTTTTTCATAATTACCACCATTAGCATTATAGGTTAATGTAGCAATGGGAGCTCTCAAATTTGTCTAACTTTTTGGGGTCAGATCACTATTTATTAGAATAGCGGTTTTATTTTATAAATATTCATTTGTAAATAGTATGACCAAATCAAAATATGTATTGTAAATAGCAGTTAAGAGCAGGTCATCGCTAGTACTCTCTGTATATTCAATAATTTTATCCAAAATAAAAATCATATTTTTTTTACAATCCACATAAGGTAGTTCTATACGTTCTATTGAATTGTTCTTCATTGTTGTTTCCATTAATAAATCCATAAAAATCTCTTTTACGAATATATATTCTGTCTGTATTTCATTATTTTTATCATTACTTAAAATATCATAATATTCTTTTAATTTCCCCGCACAATAAATGATTTTATCCTTGTATTTTTTTGACTTTATTTCAGAAAGCAATGCTTGAATATTTTTTGATTTTTTTACTTCTTGTTCAAACAACATGCAGGACTCTTTGTACTCTTTTGATGTTAGGAGCTGATATATTTCATTTCGTATTTGAGAAATATTTCTTCTTTTCATAATAATTGATTCCCTTTGCTATATTTTTGTATTCCATTAATTTTATGGCTATTTATTAAGATATTATTTATCTACCTGTATGATCCTTATTGGGTTTATGAGATATATGACATTTTTTGAATGAAAAATATGGTAATAATTATATTTATATTAAAAGATATAAGTAGTTAATATGTATGTTACAATGGAATACAACATCTGTAAACAATACTATACAAAAAACAAAGTACCTATCGAAGATTTTACTGCGATAGGCACTTTTAATAACTTTACAGTTTTTGTATAAAAAAGGAGTTTACTGGATTCTGCAATCTTTGAATCTTTCCAAGAAGCCCTTAAGAGCAGTTGTACTTTCAGAATTGCCCAATCCGTTTTCCTGAACATAATTCTGAACTGCTATAACCTGAGATCTGCTGAACTTCCATATCTGATCATATCCCTCATCTTTTTCAAGAATATC
>JAXFDY010000058.1:0-15410 GCA_034172985.1 Lachnospiraceae bacterium | reverse complement strand
TGCCTATTGTTATCCTTGATTTTCTATGTATTTTCGGAGCATTTCTTCTGAAACGTTCCCTACACTGCACGCAAAATATCCATCCGTCCAAAAGGTATGCTCTTTCCAGAAATGTTTTCTCAAATAATTCGGATATTTTTTCCAAATATGATATGTTGTATAACTTTTCATTAGATTTACGATTTTACTGACTGACATTGTCGGCTCTGTTTCTATCATGTAATGAATATGGTCTTTATCTGTTTCCATATATCTAATAATAACCTTATGCTTTTGACATATCTCGTAAGAAAACTGTTTTATATCATCCAATATCTGCTTTGATGTCAGCAGCTTCTTTCTGTACTTGCATACGAAAATAATATGGTACTGTAATAAATACTTGTGTCTGTTCTTTGATTTCCATGTTCCCATAACGAAAGTATAACATAAACCACCACTTTTGGCTACCTTAACCCACCGTCTAAAGCCAGTGGGATTGCGGTAGCCTTATTTCAATAAATGGAACTTTTTCTATCGCTATATCTGTAATATAAATCTTACGATTTCTGCATTTAGCCTGCTGCATATTTGACATTTGTTCACTTCCTTTTGTTATTTCCTACATATATTATATCCTGCTTCTCCAAAAATCTCAATCAAAATTATCGTATATCCGCTTAACCCTACCCAAACAAAGTCATCTGTACATACTCTGGCCACAATCTGCTCCGCCAGCTTTTGATTCGACTTCGGATAAATCTCATCCAAGCCCCCGGCATCACGGCAACCGCCTTTCCCTTTGCCACAACCGCTCCCTCCAAAGCCTTTGCATCGCAACCGACAGCCAGCCCGTTCAAAACCGTACAGCCCTTCTTTGCCAGTATCTCACCAATCCTGCGTGCTATTTGCAGATACCGCTCGTCAGCATCCCGTCTGCCCACAACAGCAACCACCACATTCTCACACGCCGAAATATCTCCCACATAGCTTCCTCTCCTTTCTTCTTACGCTCCGGGTGACCAATTCGAAGTACCTGCGTCTTCTTGTCATATCAAGATTAGTAATCGTATCAATGTCTTCTGAAAAACGGTCTAACAGTTGGTAGCATTTCGTCAGAGAGGTTCCACCCTTGGTGCGAGGGTCGCAAACATCTATTTTTTTTCATTATACTAAAAACAATTCTTTATGATGGCGTTCCTTTGATAATCACCAGCATATCACCTTTTTTTACATTTTCACTTTTCATTTCATTTGTTTTCATTATAGATCCAATAGTGGTAGAATACTTCTTGGCTATTTTCCATAACGTATCCTGTTCTTTTACCACATATCCGGCAATACTGGGAATACTCTGCAGTTTCTGCAGGTTAATAGGTACACAGTTTACTTCCGTGATGAAATTAGACTGACAGCTTTCCATAATCAATGCATCTAGTACCACAGAACATTTTACTTCGATTTCATTATTTCCCGACATTACGATGGATATCTGTTCCAGGGACGGACGAATATAAGACATGGAAGTCTCTGTAACGCCATCTGCTTCTATCAGATAAGAAAATGGTACAACCTCATCTGCAATATTCAACGGCATTTTGTCATCGGAAGACACATACATAATCTTCATTTTCACAATACCTTCTGCACGTATTCCCTGTTTTTCCACAGTTGTGTCTTCTACCGTAGCAATTCCCTGAGCACTTAAAAGCTGCAGAATATGACCATTATCTTTATCCAGTTTCAATTTATCGTTAATTTTACAATGAGAAATATTTTTCATAATTAACTTACTATACGATACATTCTGATATACCGGTGTTAATTCATTTTTCAGAGAGTACATATCTTCCAGAATATTTACTTCATCCTCCCGATATACCCTCATAACCAGCTCCAGCACAGCCTCCAGTTCTATCATACGAGGTTCCCCGTCATAATCAGGCTTCAGATTCACAGAAATATTTGATATGCAGGCCTCAATATCTCCGATCATTCCTTCTTCACATCCTGCCACATCAATACCTCCATCAAAAGGAACCGTGGATTCTACCCACTGTACCGGAGTGTCTTCTTCCTCACCGTCATACATCATAAATAATACCAGTTCGCCACTGACTCCTACCTTATCCTGAAATAACCTTGTGGATATATTATTCAGTGTTACGCTACTCCACAATATATCTGATATATTGGGCTTATTTGCCGGCAGTTCAATATCCTCCCTTACACGATATGTATCTTTTTTATTGACAACTATCTGCAGTATCTGCTCTTTTTTTCGCAGATAATTAACAGATGAATCATCCGATATTTCATCTACTGTATCGATATCCTGCATTTCCTCAGCTGATAAGGTGAGGGTAATCACAGCTTTTACACTGATTTTTCTTGTATTGATAATTCCAATATTCAAATCATCGATACAACATTTTACATTCACCACATCATTACTGGCAAGATTATCTCCATTGATTACCTCATCAAAAGAAATTGTATTTCCCATACTATGTACCATTTTATCATCTTCATTGCTGCTATAAAGAATTTTAAAGTCCATCTTGCCCCGTACATTTGCCTTTCCTTCACTTACCTTTACACTTTCTGTATGCACCAGAGCATCACTGGTAATATATTTATCAATATCGGCATTCACATCAGGTACATTAAAGTCATCATCCAGTGTAAGTTGTGTTACAATTTGACTCTTTAAGTGATTCATATGTATAAATGATTTGGATATTTCCATATTGTCCTCCATATTTTTCTGTAAATAAACTATAATTTCTATATTTACATTTATATGCCTGATTTTATTGAAATATCACATCTTTATCCTGATATAAAACCTTTACAACTACATAGGGATATGTCTCTACCTCAAGCACAGTCTCACTCCTTTCCGGTCCTTTCAGCATAGTTGAAATGTAAATCGCATTCGATGACTCATACAATTCCTGAATCTCAATGCTATAACTGCTGGTAGGCTGTGCCCCATACCCGACAATGATATATAAATAATCCTTATCACTATATGTTTTCCGGAAACTTTCTTCTTTTGATGATTCTACGATTTCTCTGACCTGCTGTGACATTTCTTCTTCTGTCACTATCGTATAGTCTAAATCTGATGTTTTTTCCTCATCATATACCTTCCCGCATCCCCATAACAAAACAACAAAAAAACATAGAAAGACACAGATATATTTCATGCGTTCCTCCGAAACTTTTTGTATAATATATGAAAAAAACAGGAGCGGTATTCCCCATATACAGACAAAAGCCGTAAATCCGGTATATTCCGGATTACGGCTTTTGCATATATACATTATACTCCGATCAGTTTCCATGACTGTGCAGAACCACCCCAGTATGTATACTGTACAACATTTCCTCCATTTGATGTACTGAAATCATATACTTCCAGTGCTGAATTACAATCAGAAGCCACTGTCAAAAACGATACACTGCCATCGCTGTTTTCTACAATCTTGTACTTCTGCATATTTCCACCCCAGTAATCCCACTGTGTTACATTTGTTCCATCAGCAGAAGAACCATTGTAGATATCAACACATTTTGTATATCCGGATGCTCCTGTAAGGATATAATAATATCCATCACCACTTGATACAATCTTATACTGCTGTGCTGCACATCCATTGTATGCCCACTGCTGTATATTTGCACCATTTTCTGATGAACAATTTGCCACATCAAGGTATAATCCACTGTTTACATTCTGAATATAATATGTTCCCTCATAATTCTTTTTAACAGGCTCCAGTTTCCAGCACTGTGTTGTTCCACCCCAGTATTCCCACTGGTCAGCATTTACACCATTTGCAGTGCCAAACGCATATACTTCCAATGCCTGCAATCCATTTGAAACCTTGCTTAAGAATGAATAGGAACCATCGCTGTTTTCTACTATTTTAAACAGCTGCATATTTCCACCCCAATATTCCCACTGGTCAATATTTGCACCATTCTCTGTGGAACCATTCAGCACCTCTACACATTTTGTATAATCAGAAGTTCCTGTAAGAAGAGCATAATATCCATCTCCCACAGACTTGATTTTGAAGATCTGTGCGGAACATCCATTAAACTCCCACTGCTGTATATTTGCGCCATTGTCTGATGATGCATTTGCAACATCCAGATATAAACCACTGTTTACATTTTTAATATAATATGCGCCTTCGGTGATATTTGCCGATTCAAGTGCTGATTCTAAAACCCAGCTCTGTCCTGAACCGCCCCAGTATTCCCACTGATTGGCATTTGCACCATCATCTGAGGACATATTATATATATCAAGTGCCGACTTGCATCCGGATGCTTTTGTCATAAATGATATGCTTCCGTCTGAATTCTTCGCAATCTTATACTTCTGCATATCTCCGCCCCAGTATTCCCACTGGAGAACATTTGTACCATTTGCAGATGCACCTGAATCTATATCAACACACTTTGTGTATCTAGATGCACCTGTCAAAATGTAATAGTATCCATTTCCATCTGATTTGATCTGGAACTTCTGGGCATCACAGCCATTATATGACCACTGCTGTACATTTGCTCCGTTCTCTGCTGAGCCATTTGCTACATCAAGATATTTTCCGCTGTTTACATTTCTAATGTAATATGTGCCGTCTGAAACAGTTGTCTCTGTATAGGAAACAGAAGATGTGGCTGTTCCCATACTTCCCCAGATACATATATTATTTGAACCAACTGCTGTAAATGTCATCACTTCTTTTCTGCTGGATGACTCGTCATACTGTTTTAAGAATACACCTTTGTATGTTACCCCATTATATGTAATTGACATATAAGGTGTTCCATTTGTCATTGACCAGGTTCCTGTCACAGCTCCTGTCACTGTTCCATCTGAATTCAGGTTGATTGATACTGATGTTGCAATATCATAACTTGAACTTGTATATGTCTGATTTGGCTCCTGTACCAAAAATTCATAAGTACCTACAACTGACGATTTTGAATAACCTGTGGAAGAAATCGTTTCTCCAAGATATTCATATGGAGCTGCAACCAGCCAGCCATCCTGATTTACAAATAACTGATGAGTTCTGACTTCATGACACTCATATCCGTCATCAAATCTTGTATGATATACCACATACATTTTTCCGTCATCGTCAACTAATGCTGAGTTATGCCCCTGTGCGATCTGTGCCACATCATTACAGGACCATCTGTAATAGGACATAAGTCTGATACCCACATTTCCGCTGGCATTTGATGAACCTACTGCTGTTGTATATGTTGCATAATTACCTGCAGCATCTGTATATGGACCTGAAACATTAGATGAGCGGAATACTCTCATATTATATCCGCCATTTGATGAAAATCCGGCATATGATGTAAACAGATAATAATATCCATCTTTATAAATAATATATGGTGCCTCACCTGATGCTCCCATACCACCTGCAATTCTGATACCCATATATGGGTCTGATGCAACCCCGTCGGAAGCATCTGTACCAAGTCCGTATTTTACATTATAATCCCTAAGACCTGTACTCTCATCCAGCTCAAGCAGGAATATTCCACCAAACCATGAACCATATACCATCCACAATTTTCCACTTGCATCATAAAAAACATTTGGATCTATGGCATTCGTTCCGTATAAAGAATTCCATGAGCCATTTTTTAAATATCTGGGAGCTACCGTGCTGCTTCCTGTTACTTTCGCATAATCTGTCATGCTTACAGGGTGTGTGCTGTTATTAAAACCTGAGTAAACAACTGTCCCCTGATATGTATAAGGTCCCTCGATGCTATCTGCCGTAGCTAATGCTATGGATGAGTTCCAATCTGTTCCATTGATACTCATATACATACACCATTTACCCATTGTTGAATTGTAAATAACATCCGGTGCCCATAAATTTCCTGAAACATTATAGCTTGAATCATTTGTAGCCGACCATTTTGCACCTGCTGAAAAGATACTTGCATAATCTGACTGAATGTTAGTGTTAAAGCTTGACCACTCACTTAAATTAGATGATTTTGCAAATGACATATGTGAACCAAAAATATAATACTGTCCATTTGCCTTCACCACGGAAGGATCATGACAGCATACTCTTGAAATACCATTTGCCGCTGCTTGGGCAATCGTACCATTGACATTATTCCAGATCATGAGATTCAGAACAGAGGTAAAAGTCAATACCATCGCCACAAAAACACTTACAATTCTGCTACACCGCTTTGTCTTCATTTTGAACCAATCTCCTTTACATACATTTTTAAAATTTCCCCACTTATGTATAATAGCATTTGTATATTCTTTATGTCAATCAGCATATTGTCCAATTTTTTTTGTGCATTTCCGACAAACTTTTTTTCTAGAACAAAGTTTCTTCGACACTCTTTTGCGCAAAGCGCATATAAGAAAAAAGAACCAGCATCATTCTGATGCCGGTTCTCCTCTGTTCTTTATTCTTCTGTCTTTAAAGAATTCTGATATTCTTCAAACTTTTTATGTACAGCAGCATATGTCTGCTGTGAAATATCCGGAAGTTCTTTGCCCCAGCTCTTTGTTGCCTGCTTATAGCCCTTTTCAAAAGCTTCCAGCATTTTATTCATACCGTCTTCATCGCCGCCTGATAAAGCCATGGCCATCTGAAAGATTCGATCAGATGTCTGATTGACACCCCAGTATCCATCTTCCGAAATCAATTCCTGAGCCTTTTTTGCAGCAGCTTCATCTACTGTGTAGTTTCCATTCGCCAGCATAGACCATATATCGTCTGAATTCTGTACAGCTATTCCCTGATTTCGGAACATATCCTGTACCATACTCTTAAAGCTGTCGATCTGAACCTGACTTTCATTTTTTAACTGCTGAACCAGTGCTGCTCTTTCTTCGTCGCTCATTTTTGAAGAATATACTACTCCATTGGAAGAAGAACTTTTCTTCGCATTTTCCTTCTCTGCAGATGTATTATTTGTCTTAGCGTAGCTATCTGTGTAAGACTTGTAATTATCTGCATATGATGTAACTCCATTTACACTCATATCCTACCTCTTTTCTTCGCATCCATGCGTATGTTTATAGACAGTTCCCGCACTCTTGTGCTTATACTATATATCGGATGATTGTGTTTTTTCCTTTAGAGTTCCTTACCCATATTATCGAGAATGGTTTTTTCCTGATTATCAATATGAAGCAGAATGGCTTTTTTGGCCCGCTCAATATCCCGTTCTTCGATACTGTCGATAATCTCCTGATGCTCCAGAATAAGATTATCTCTTGTCTGTCGGTCTTTGATATACTCCAGACGATAACGATACATCTGTTCCCTCAGGTTAAACAAAATCTGATTCAGTCTTTTGTTTGCCGTAGATTTATATATAATCTCATGAAATTGCACATCTGTCACTGCGATTTTTGTCAGATCATTTTCTTTGATACATGACTTAAAACTCTCAAGATTCTCTTTCAGAAGCACGATCTCTTCTATCGTTCTATTTTTGCAACACAGTTCAATGGCAAGACATTCCAGAACCCGTCTGACTTCCAGTACATCTATCAAATCTTCCTTTGTAATTCTGGCAACCTCTGCACTTCGTCTCGGAGTCATAACTACCAGACCTTCCAGTTCCAGTTTTCTTATCGCCTCTCTGATTGGTGTACGGCTGACTCCCAGTTTATTTGCCAGTTTTACTTCCATCAGGTGTTCTCCGGGTTCTAACTCACCTGTGAGAATTGCCTCGCGCAATGTATTAAATACGACCTCTCTAAGCGGAAGATATTCATTTGTCTTTAAGCTAATATCTTTCATTACCTAATCCTCCATCAGTAATGTACACCTGTCTACAGCTTTCATCTGCTTTTAAAATCTGATATGCCTGTTCTGCCTTTTCCTTTTCATCAAAAATGCCAAACACAGTGGGACCGCTTCCACTCATCATAGAGTTAACCGCACCCAAAGAAATCATTTTTTCTTTAATCTCTTCGATAACAGGATACATTTTTTCTGTTACATCTGCCAGCACATTACCCATTTTCCCCGCCATAGCATATAAATCTCCGGCTTCTATCGCCTGTATCAGTCCTTCAATATCCGGATGATGTTCGATTTGATCCGCATGAAGCTGTGTATATACCATTTTTGTGGATACATTAATGCCCGGTTTTGCCAGAATTATAAAACATGGCGGCATGTCACTGATAGGAGTGAGAATATCTCCTATTCCCTCCGCCAAAGCGGTTCCTCCTAAAATACAATACGGAACATCCGCCCCCAGCTTCACTCCCCGTTCCATCAACTGCTTTTTGGACAGTCTCAATCCAAACATTCGATTGATTCCCCTTAGGACTGCTGCCGCATCGGAGCTTCCACCTGCCATCCCTGCAGCCACTGGAATCAATTTTTTTATCTTGATATGAATACTTTCCTGTATATCAAATTCATCCATTAACAGAGCTGCAGCCTTATATGCCAGATTATTCTCATTTACCGGAAGATATTTCAGATTTGTCTCAATCTCAATATGACGGGTTCCATCACTATGCATTCCCAGTCTTCTGATATCGATCCCATCATAAAGACCAACCTGTTGCATAATCATCTTCACATCATGATATCCATCTTCTCTTTTTCTAATTACATCAAGGCCCAAATTAATCTTTCCATGTGCCCGGACCCTGACGAAGTCATATCCTTTGTTTTCCATAGTATCCTCTGCCATTTTTACAGTACTTCATCGTCAGTATCATCCACCATAAACTCACGGCCGGCAACACGTTTCTTGGCACGTTCCTCTTCAACCATGTCAGACAGCATGTTTTTAACCATTTCCGGATTTTTAATACTCATAATATCAAACTCAGGTGTTGATTTATCTGCCGAATTGACATGAATCGTCCCGGTTCCCCAGAAACGCTGGAACAATGTTCTGTGTAGTGTGAGATCCATAACACGGTACAAACGGATTTCTTCCTCTTTCATATTCAAAATTCCGCTCTTAATGATTAACTTTTCATCTGTTGCCGCATATTTTGTAAATGTCCATGGGAGACCAAAAATAATTCTTTTTCTGTCACTCCATTTATATGCTACTGTTACTTTTGCCATTTTTATTATCCCTTCCTTTAAATCATGGAATTAATCATAGAAAGAACCTGTTCACCTAACTCTGCAGACTTCTTCTCTGCGTCTTCCAGACTGGTTCCTTTCACACCATAATAGAATTTTACCTTTGGCTCTGTTCCGGAAGGTCTTACACATAACCATGCATCATCATTCAGGTCGTAATATAATACATTAGATGATGGAAGTCCGGTCGGTTTCACTTCTCCTGTTGTCATATCTTTTATGGTATCTGCTTTATAATCTCTGGCAGAAAGTACTTTATATGCTCCTACTGTCTCCGGAGTATTGGCACGTAATGTCTCAAGAATTTCTTTGATTTTCTGCAAGCCTTCGATACCTTTCATAGTGATAGATTTCACGTCATCTTTATAATATCCATATCTATCGTACATCTCTATCATAGCATCCCATAATGTCATATTTCTTGACTTGTAGTATGCTGCAGCTTCGCATAAAGCCATCGTTGCAACAATAGCATCTTTATCTCTTGCATGAGTACCTACCAGACAACCGTAGCTTTCCTCAAATCCGAATAAATATGTTCCTTTTCCTGTCTGTTCTGTCTTCAATATCTGCTGACCGATATACTTAAAGCCTGTCAGACATTCAATGAGCTGTACACCATAGTATTTCGCAATAGCATCTGCCATATTTGTGGAAACAATTGTCTTAACAAAGATTCCATCCTCAGGAATACCTGATTTTTCCTTAATCTGGCTCAATTCATACTCTCCGATAAGACATCCTGACATATTTCCCGTAAGAGTAATGTACTCTCCACTCTTTGTATCTTTTACATAAACACCCAGTCTGTCGGCATCCGGGTCTGTTGCCAAAACCAGATCTGCATCTTTTTCTTTTGCCAGCTTCAATGCCAGTTCAAAAGCTTCTGCCGCTTCCGGATTCGGATAGCTGACTGTCGGGAACTCTCCATCCGGCAATTCCTGCTCCGGAACCACATATACATTTTCAAAGCCAAGCTCTTTCAAAATTCTTCTTGCAGGAATATTTCCTGTACCATGAAGCGGTGTATAAACAATCTTTATATCCTTCTGATATTCCTTAATCAATTCCGGATTTTTTACCTGTTTCTTTAACTCTGCGATATATTTATCATCTACTTCTGCTCCGATATTCTGATAAAGTCCGGCAGCTTTTGCTTCTTCCTTGTCCATCGTCTTAACAGATGCATAGTCTGTTACTGCCTTTACTTCTCCCATAATACCGGTATCATGTGGCGGAGTAATCTGTGCACCGTCTTCCCAATATACTTTGTAACCGTTATATTCCGGTGGATTATGACTTGCTGTAATATTGATACCTGCGATACACTTCAATTCTCTTACTGCAAATGATAATTCAGGTGTGGGTCTTAAGGATTCAAAAACATATGCCTTAATGCCATTTGCTGCCAGACACAACGCTGCCTCATCGGCAAATTCCGGTGACATACGTCTGGAATCAAATGCAATGGCAACGCCTTGATCCTGTTTTCCCTGTTTACAGATGTAATTTGCAAGGCCCTGGGTTGCTTTTCTTACAGTATAAATATTCATACGGTTGACACCGGCACCGATAACACCTCTCAAACCGGCGGTACCAAATTCAAGTTCCGTATAAAATCTATCCTCTATCTCTTTCTCATTTCCCTCAATCGCCTTTAGCTCATCCTTTGTAGCCTCATCAAAATACGGATTTGAAAGCCACTCCTTATAAAGTTCCATGTAACTCATTTTAATTACCTCCTGTAATATATATTTGTACAGATTTTCATCTGTATGTTTCCCTGATTTTTCTATGAACCGCTTGCGGTCAGCTCTGGAAATTTGATATAGACATCTGCTGCGGTAGAATCAAATGTATAACTATAGGCTGTCGTCTTATATCCATCCTGCCTGAGCACAAATATATGATCTCCTTCTTTTTTTGCGAAAGTCACAGGCGCCGTGCCCATATAAATGCCATCCTGATATATTTCTGCTCCCACAGGTCCACTCACTACTACATAACGATTATTTGTTTCTGCAGTTGTAACTTCAACACCGCTGTCTTCTTCCTCTCCGGATGCAGTTGTCTCTTCTGTTTCAGTTGTTTCCTCTGTGGCAGTTGTTTCCTCCTCACCTGCAGACAAATCAATGGTTTTATTCATATAAATACTGCTGATAATCAGTTTTTCCTGATAATCCGTATACTTATCTGATGTAATCACAAGCTGATGGGTTCCATAAGACAATGAAATCGCCTCTTTTGCATCTACAGACTTCCCATCGATAAATACATTATATTGAACACCTTCCGGCTGGATATTCAGTCTTACGCTTCCATCTCTTTCTATCTCCTGCTGGAATCCGCTGAGACTGACTGTGGTTTCGTCATCCCTGTTAACCACAATTTCCATGGAACCCCCTACCCCGTTTTTAGATGCGGTAAGTGTATAGGTTCCTTCCGGAGCTACAATAATCATATTCTCGGAAATAACTGTCATGATATTCGTACCGACTTCAATCAATCCTCCAATCAGGTTTGTCTCATTCGTTACCTTTATATATCCATGACCTGTTTTGACATTGATGGAACACACCTTTTTATCTATTCCCTTTACAATCAGGGAATCAACTGTGTTAAGCTGGTGGACATCTATCTGTCTTCCATCAGAAATAACTACAATATTTCCGTCAAAAGAATATTTATCACTTCCGATTGTCATAATATTTTTATCATAATCAATAGACCATTTGCTGACAGTAGTATTCTCCCATGCATCATCTGATTCCCGGATGGAAATTAATTTCTGGGTACCCGGAGTATAATTGACCTCTGCCATTTCCCCGAGAATCACATCTTCCATAAGCATTTCCGTACCAAAACGATTCTGCACACTGGTACCACCAGTATAATTCAGCAAATACATTTTCCCATCTGAGGTACTTTTTACGGAAATCTGTGATGCTGATGTATCCACTTTCACCACCACAACCAAATCTGTTTTTCCCCCACTGCTGTCCGTATCCGTAGCTTCTGTGACTGTCGTTTCTTTTTCGTTCTTATATAATCCTGCAGTTCCCCCGCTTCCTGATGTCTTCTTAACGCAGCCGGCAAGTACCAAACTACACACACCAAAAAGCAGTAGAAACAGACACATTTTTTTTGACATATACCAACCTCATTGTATAAAAAAAGATACAACTATTGTATACCAAATACATCAAAAATACAAGAATGAATTCTTATTTTTCTGCTGTTGGTAAACTTTTTTCATTTTATCCTTCATTTGATCCGGCAGATAAGCCTTATTACCATTGTAATAATGATTTAAAATTTTCCAGTATTTTTCCGGATATGTAAACAAAATCTGCAGGATTTTTCTTTCCTCCTTCGAAATCGTCCGGATTTTATCATAGCTTTCCAGCAAATTCACACCGAAAACTTTATTCCAATCATGTTTTTCCATAACCTTTCTCATAAAAAAATAAAGGTCGCGAATCAGCAGTCCTCTTCCGCTGTGTTCAAAATTAATAACCGCTAATTCTCCATCTACATGTATAATGTTATGATAATTGTAATTTCCATGGCACACAGAATAATTCTGTACCGCTTCTTCATTTAATTTGTCGTAACATGAGTTTTTTAAATCCTGCTCTGCCTGTTTTGCCTGCTCGAAAAATTCATCAAAATGAGCCAGCACATCATATTCAAACTCTGATTTTCTTGTCTTGTCTCGAATAAACAAACGAATACGTTTTAATTCCGCATTATGTTTTGCGATTTCCTCCCGGCTGCTTGTAAGAACCGGAACATATTCTACATTTTTGAGTTCTACATGTGCCGTAATATTATGAAGTCTGGCAAGAACTTTTACGGCCTCATAAATATCATTCTTGTTTCTTACATCACACTCATTTCCCTCATAATGTCTGGTGAGAACATATTTATTTCCCGCCTGGTCTGCCGAAAACAAAGCATTTTCCCTGTTTCTCACGATAGAATTTACCAGTATATTTCCCTTGTCCCTGATATAATTCATCAGCTCTTCTTCATAGAGTAGTCTTCCGACACCGCTGTGACATTCTTGCAGCCGGAACGTCCCTTCCTCTGTTTCTGCCAGAATAGCCCCTCTGCCTTTCCTTATTCTTGCATTCGATAAATCATACTGTTCCAGTATCTGCGCACTTCGATCATTCACAAAAATCACTCCTCCACACATAATTATCATTGTTTCACTTCGATATGCTATTGTATGAATATCTGGTCCTATTTATGCAAATGAAAATACCCGGTACATACTATTTGTACCGGGTATTTTCTCTTCTATTTCTTATTTCTCAAATAAATGATCGATTGCTTTATGGCCTTCTGCGATATAATTACCACTTGCCTTTGCTTCCCTTTCATTATAATTCCATGTCTCATTTTTTCTGTCTGTACTATCATAAAGCATATATGGCACAGGATCTCCTACATGGGTACGAATACGAACCGGAGTCGGATGATCCGGAAGTATCATCATCCGGAAATCAACATTTCTCCTGGCAAGCTCTTCTGAAACATATTTTACAATATTTTCATCTATATACTGAATGGCCTGAATTTTCCTCTCATAACTTCCCTGATGTCCCATTTCATCCGGAGCCTCTACATGAATATATGCAAAATCATATCCATCTTCTGTCAATGCCTTCACTGCAGCCTCTGCCTTACCCTTATAATTTGTATCCAGACCGCCATTGGCACCTTCGACAGATAGATTGGTCATACCAGCTCCCACAGCGATTCCTTTCAACAGATCGACTGCTGAAATCATAACACCTTTTTTCTTCGTCTTTTCTTCAAAGGAAGACAAGGCAGGTCTCGTACCTGCACCCCAGAACCATAATGAATTTGCAGGATTTAATCCTTTTTTCATACGTTCTATATTTACCGGGTGATTTGCCAATATATCATAACTCTTCTTCTGCATCTCACGAAGAATTTTATCCTCCGGCAGATACTGTCCGATTGTCTGACCCAGTACATCATGAGGCGGAGTTAATGAAACTACCTGCCCCTTATCCCAGATAGTCAGATGCCGGTAGCTTGTGCCAACATAAAACTTATAAGTATCGTTTTCCAGTTCTTTTCTCACTGCCTCCAGAAGCACTGCAGCTTCCTCTGTACTGATTTCACTTGAACTGTGATCAATAATCGTCTTTTCTTCATACGGAAGATCATCGGTAGAAACAGTTACAATATTGCATCTAAGTGCTATATCTGTAGGTTTCATATCCACACCGATACTAAGTGCTTCCAACGGGGAACGTCCTGTATAATAAATCTTTGGATCATATCCAAGGACAGAAAGATTTGCTGTATCACTTCCCGGCTTCATGCCGACCGGAATAGTATGTACCTGACCAATCTCCGCTTTTTCTGCCATCAGATCCATCATTGGTGTATTTGCATACTCCAGAGGTGTTTTGCCGCCAATCTCATCGATTGGATAATCAGCCATTCCATCACCCAGCACAACTATGTATTTCATAATGTTAACTCCTTTCAGAATTTCTCCTATAAGCCACAAAACAAACGGCTGTATAACAGACATTTGTTTCGTGTCATTTCCCGAAGGAAAAACTTTTTATTTTAGTTAAAACGAATCATATTGATCACAGTTCCAAGAGAATCTGCTGCACTGTGATACTCTTTTTCATTCATAATTCCGGTCACAAATGCTTTTTCATCAATATCTTCCACAGAAATCATCTCCACGGTTCCGAAAACTTTTTTAATTGCCTCTTCGGAAGTATCTGCAGGCACACGAACAAAATATTTTCTCTCAAAGCTGCCAAAATCATCAAGGGAAAGTTTCTCTTCCTCCCAGATAATCGGAAGATGGTTACCGATATTTCTCGCGCAGTCAATCACATCTGCCACAACTGCACTGGCTGTCGGTAAAGAACCTGCACCTTTTCCATAAAACATCACGTCGTCTACCATATTTCCATGAACGAAAATTGCATTAAATACATCCTTCACTCCAGCAAGCGGATGGCTATTATCCAACAACATCGGACATACCATAGCATACAGCTTACCATCGTTAGTCCAGCTCTTTCCAAGCAGCTTAATGGACTTGTTCATCTTCTGAGCATAGCGAAAATCTTCCGCGGTAATATTGGTAATACCTTCTGTATGAATGTCTTCAAAATCAAGCTGTTTTCCAAAAGCCAGAGAGGTAAGAATTGCAATCTTCCTGCATGCATCATATCCTTCCACATCTGCTTCCGGATGAAGTTCTGCATATCCTTT
>JAXFDY010000024.1:0-52925 GCA_034172985.1 Lachnospiraceae bacterium | reverse complement strand
TTAAACACCTGCGCTAGCCTTGATTCGATACGTTCACCTACTAAAAAAGAGAGCAATAATATTATTATTTGCGTATCAGTCATTACTTTTTCACATCCTCAATGAATTCAATACTGTCAACTTCGAGTTTCTGCTTATTTCCACTCGCTTTAATAACAAACCGAGCTTTAACCCTGCAAGGACATCCGCCATGCGCTGCAATCTGATCATTCACCTCATAAGCAAGAGAAGATTTACAAGGCTGCTCACCGCAGGTTCCATCCGGATTAACTCGCTTGTCCATGGAGTTAACATACCATATGGTTGTTCCTCTTCTGGTAACAGCTCCATCTGCACCAGTCATTTCCCATTTGCTACTTTGTAATAACATAATTTCCTGTTCCATAATTTAATTCCTTTCTGGCTATTATTCTTCTGATTGCGCCACTAATCATCTTATTAAATGCCCCCAGAAATCTAATCAAATAGATTTTTTAGTCTGCATGGTCATGCCATGTTTTTCGAAACTGGGGAATGCTGGGAAAGCTTAGCGGTTGAGACTATACCGGATATGATGCCTACATCGTAAAAACATCATCAGCTTTTTTATTCCGGGAAACCCAGCGAAAAGTTTTTATATAAAGCTTATAAAACTATCATGATTCATATTCTATACATCCAACTTCTTCCAAATGTATAAACATTTCTTCTAGACTTTTAAATTTTTTCGTAGATCCACATATAATAAATTTCATATGCTCATCTATTATATTGCTCATCACAATCAAACCATTAAAATATATGGTCCAATCTGGAGTAATGAAATCTACGTCATTGAAGGAAATATTCTGAAAATATTGATCATTGATACAAACAGAAAACGATCTTCCATATCCCATTTGTTCTAATTTTTCCTTATTAACTTTTATTGTTCTATAATCTGTCATAATCTTTTCCTCCTGGCTTTCATCATCAGTGCGGTATCGCCACATATCGCAGACACTGGTTATTGCCAGTGTTTCGAAATTGAGGATTCCTATATACTTGATTTTGTGCTATAATAGGAATAAAAAATTTAAGTTAAAAAAGAAAATTTAATTACATGGTTATAATAGCACACATATGTGTGTATGTCAAGAATAATTACACACATATGTGTCAGAAAGGATGATATGACGATTAATCAACGACTATTTCAAATTTTAGATGAGAGAGGTATAAAACAAGCAGACTTGGCAAAAGCATTAAATATACGGACGTCAGTAATTGGAAACTGGAAAACAAGAGGTACTGATCCTCCAGCTGAATATATTTTACACATATGTGAATTTTTAAGAATTTCAGTATATGAATTACTAGCTGATAATGTTGATACAATTGATTCGATTGAGAATATTTACGCAAAGCTGGACCCAACAGATAAGCAAGTTGTAGATATTATATTTGATAAATACAGGGAAGAAAATGCAGAGTTATCCAATTCGAAGATTGGATAAATAGGAGGAGGACATGAGACAAACTGAAACACAAAGGAATTGGAATCGTTACTATGGAAATCCGCAGGCAAATCATAAAACACCTATTCTTATAATCCTATTTGTACTTGCTATTATATTGTCTATTTCCGGATATTATTATTATAAAATTACGTCTAATGGAACAGATATGGAATATAATGATTTGACTGAATTAGTTGCAGAATGTTCTACTGAGAGCAGCAATCATTATTCTATAGGATTTGCATACAATAAAAACGGAAGCACCATGAATGAAAGCCTAAAAACTATTGAATCATATATAGATAAATGCTTATATTGTAATAACAGCGAAATTGATGAAATGATATCAAACGTGAATAATATAGACTTAAGTGCAGAATATAATAATTACAAGGAAGAAGTTGTTAAGAAATTGACAGCTATGAAAAATTATCACACTACATACGATGATAATTATTTGGAAGAATTTAACAATTCTAATTATATGAAAGAACTACAAATAGCATTTAAATTAGCAAATGTAAGATATAAATTAGAAAATGATAATACTATTGTATACTGGTATTATCCGGACCCTGAACCGTTTAAAGATTAAAATATATGATACATTTCTCTTAATCAGGGTGTCCAGGGTTCGAACCCCTGATCGCGCATTAGAAAGTACCGATTTTGCAGTATAGAAGCTGTGGGGTTGGTGCTTTTTTTGGTTTGGGTGAAAGTTTGTGACACTTTTGTGATTATTGGACTGGTATAATGATGATGGATTATTATATGCGTTTTAGAGGATAACACTATGGCAATCGTAAGTATACTATTAGAGGTTATGATAGCAGTTATTATTATGATGCTATATATTACTGAAAAAATCAATGATGACAAAAGTTGTACTAATAAATATATGACGGAGCTTTTACTGGCATTTTTTTTGCTGGTGATTTTAGATGCGTTTGCCTGGATGCTGGATGGAAAGACGCAAATGCTGATTATACTTAAAGTTGTATGCGTGATAAATTATATTATGGGTGTTATTTGCGGTGTTTTGTTTCATTATTATTTATTGGCATATTTAGAAGGTGAAAGCAGTGAATGGATAGACGCTGCCCGTACGAAGATTAATGAAGATGCAAATGTCCATTTGCAGCAGATGGTCACAGATGCGGTGAGATTTGCACGGGATATGTATATCCGGCTGATTCGTAATGTTCAGAAAGACTTTGATGTGAAGAATCTTGTAAATAGTATTCGTGAATTTGCATGCCTGTATCCAGGCAAAGTTCAGATAGGTTATGGGGATGTATGGAAAAAAGCCTGTGATTTAAAAAAGTCATATTACGGAGTGAGTGATTCTCGCCAGGTAAATGTTTTGGAATGTCGTCTTGTATCGCATTTGTTAAGTCTCAATCTTATAGATGAGATGTTATTTCAATGGGGAAATACTGTCACATGGACTTCGGATTCAGATGTGTGGAGAACACATGATATGAGTCGCATTATGAAAAAATTAATGGAAATTGATTGGACACCATTTTCGATTTTTGACCAGCTTTTAAAAAATTGGAAAGCCGATTGGAAGGGGAATGATTCATATTTTAACCAGCCGTATTTTGATTGTCATCTTCAAGCGGCAGCATCTCATTATGTGGGTGTTATGGCAATCTGGATTGCCCAGGTCTATTTCGAGGAAATGAATTTGCAGGCATTGGAATACAAACATGAAGTAGAATTGGCAATGAAGCTTTTATATGAAAATGTATTTCCGTTCTGTAGTCAATGGAGTAAAACAAAAAATTTATATATGGATATATCACAGATGATACTGTCTTATCAGGGAAAAAAACCGGCGGCCGAGCGTAGAGGAAACATGTTTGGATATTTGTTTTTGCCAGAAACGGCGCAGATCTTTAAGGAATGGAGATTTAAAGCAGGATATACGCAGATTGATGCCCTGTGTCTATATCTGGCGGCCCCGTATATGGAAATTTTATTTGATATTCCCGGCAGATATGAGACTGCAGATTCTATCGCAAAGGAAACATGGAGAGAAGCTGTTTCTCATTCTATGATGAATATTTGTATGATGAATTTCCAGATGCCGGAGTGTGGTGATTTGGAAAATTTATTTGATTTACAGCAGATAACAGTAACGCCTGGAAAACAGAATTTCATATTTGATTGTTTATCCTTCCTTGAATATCTGCCTGTATGGAAAGCTGACAAGGAGAACGGAAAAAATCTGGTGACCTATGGTCTGTGGAATTCGCCTTTACGCGGAATAGAAGTAAATCAAGCCACATTAATATCTGCATTTAGATTTTTTTGGAAGGAGATAGAAAATGCCGATACTGATACAGAATATTATGATGTGGAAGGCTTAAAAAAATATTCTGCATTAGTGCTTGAGAAAGAACATCAGGAATATTCAGATTGGCTTAATGTTAATTGTAAGAGGTATTATATTCCTATCTGGGATTATGCCCTGAATATTAAATGGTATCTGAATGATTATCGGTTATATGAAGATGCGTATGCAAGGGAAAATTGTATTAATGGTGTCATCAACAGCGGAAAGCTGGATGCTGTGGTAGAATATATATATCGCAAGAAATGTATAATTGATGACAAGATCAGCAGACAGGATATAAAAGAGCAATATGAAAAATTTGTAAGGGAATTAATATTGGTCTGGTTCGAATATATGCCGAGAGGATAATGGTTTATCATCAGTGAAAGCGGCAGCTTTCACTGATGATTATCATAATTATTTTGTAGTGATAATGAATTTGACAGTACCAGTCTGGTTTTCGGCCAGTTTTGTAAAGGTGTTATATTCTTTTGAAGCATCTGCGATAGCTTTTATATTTTCTATAAATTCTGTCACATCTCCATTATAGAAATCTGCGATTTTCTGAATACCTTCTTCATCAAATTTGTTCATACCATCTTCCAGAGTTTTGGAGCCGCTAAGCAGTTGCTCCATACCGGAGAGAAGGGTCGGTACTTTGGATTTGAGAGTGGATGTGCCATCTGCCAAAGTATTACTTCCAGCTTCTAGCTGGCTGACACCTTGGTCAAGAGATACCATGCCATTATATAACTGGCTGCTTCCCTGACGAAGATTATAGAGTGCGCCAAAGATGGTATCTGTGGATGTGCTGTTTTCATTTCCCAATGCAATTCTAAATTTTGCAGCACCATCAGCCAGTTGGCCGGCTCCTGATACCAGCTTAGAAAGATTTCCACTTAAATCTTGTGCGGCAGCACCGTCAGAGATTGTTTTTAATGCAGTATAGGCACCTTTTTGACCTGCCGCCTGTACCAGAGCACCGATTTTATCGCTATAATCCGCCAGAGTGGCATCGCTGTAAATCGCATTCGTTACCTGATTTGTGAGTTCGTCTGTCACTGCATTTGTTATTTCTTCGGTCAATGCTTCGGTAACTTTGGCTTCAGTCATGGCTGTCAGTTCCTCTGTTACCTGCTCTGTTATGATATTCCCGTAGGCAGCACCGATTTCAGTTTGCACTGCCTGGGCAATCAGATCAGATACATCCTGTCCCGGATAATTTGTCATGTATTCAGTTGCAATTCGCTGTTTAATTTCGTTAATGTAATCAGCATTATCTTCCATAATTTGAGCCTGTACTTTCGCTGTCACATCAGCCTGATTTTCTGTGATTACCTGTTGCCTGATGGAAGCGATTAATGTTTGATTAGCGGCCAGGGCTTCTTCTGTCTTTTGGGCTTTGACTGTTTCCTGATTTGTAGTTAAAATCTGATTATTAATAGCGAGACATCTCTGGGCATAGGCACCGATATATTTTGTAAGCTGAGCCTGAATTTCTGTATTACTCTCCACGTTAGCAGATGATAATCCGGTAGATTTCATATAATTTGCATAACTGGATTTAGCTCCGGCCTGCGCCTGACTTATCTGGCTGAAAGTATTGTTTAATCCGTTTGAAAGCTGGGTTACACCTGCTTTTAAAGCGGCGGCTCCGCTATCAAGCTGATTAATGCCATCGATAGCACCGTTGTCTTTGGTAAATGCACTCATGAGCTGTTCCAGACCCTGTTCCAGTTCACTGCTTCCTGATACAAGTTGACCGGAACCAGACAAGGCACTATCTAAACCTTTTGCCAGAGCAGCAGCCCCGTCATCCAGCTGAGTCACTCCATCCTGCAGGGCATCACTTCCATTTTTTAATGCTTCAATTCCCTCTCTCAGGGTCTTAATGCCTTCTCTAAGCTGGATAGATGAATCGCAGAGTGTTTTTATCTGTTCCTCAAGATCAGAGAGGTCTGTAGTATCGTCTAAATTAAGATTAGAGAACATCTCGTTTGATACAAAAGTCATCATCATATCGATATCAAAATCTGTTACATCTGCCGTGATCTCCACAGTATCAGGGATTTGTTTACGGTTTTCACCTTCAAGTCCCAGGCTATCACTAAGTCCCGGAAGGCCTACCCCTACAATGATATTATAATTGCCATTGGAAATGATCTTTCCGTTTTCAACTTCTACGTTGGTGCATTTGTCTGTAGAGAGAAGGATGCCGGAGGCAGCCACAAATGGTACATAAATGTCTTTTTCAGTCTTTTCGTTGGCACAATATTGGACTGTCATGGTCAGTTTGCCGGATTTTCCTACAACATCTTTTGCACTGACTTCTTTTCCGTCCAGCTTGTAGGTGATTTTTAATTCCACCGGCAATTGAGTGGAGGCATCCATATTTCCCTGATAATAAATATCAGAGCCTTTTGCTGCAAAGGTAATATTATCGCCAGTAATAATAAAATCTTCATTGCCTTTGACATTAACGATATTGGAAAGATTTGTGGTATCTTCCAGACTTTCAAAATAACCTCTGTTTTTTAACCATTCACTGACTGTGATTTCAGTGGTTTTTCCTGATTTATCAGTTATTGCATAGACTGTTTCATCTTTTTCGGCCAGGCCGGAACCTACGTTTGCAGATACTGTTTCACTTTTTATCGGTTCATCCTGCTGAGCGTCTTTTGATGAGGTATCTTCATCGGTGCTGTTATCTGAGCTGCAGCCGGCCAGGGTAGAACTAAACAAAGTAGCTGTAACCATACATGCTGTCATTTTTTTCCATGTTTTATTTTTCATATCAATCACCTTATTCCTTTCTGAGAAAACCTGCGCTTGTATGGCAGATTACTTTGTCAAATAAAATTAACATCGATGGCAATACAAGCAGAACCACAATCATGCTGATGATTGCACCTCTGGCCATCAGAGTACAGAGAGAACTAATCATATCTATTTCCGAATACATACCTACACCGAAAGTGGCGGCAAAGAAACTCAATGCACTGACAATAATTGATTGTACAGATGATTTATGGGCAGTTGTAACGGCTTCTCTTTTATCGCGTCCTTCATGCCGTTCTTTCCGGTAACGTGTCGTCATCAAAATAGCATAATCAACCGTGGAGCCTAATTGGATGGTTCCAATGACGATAGAAGCAATAAATGGAACTTTTGTACCGGTAAGGAATGGGATGCCCATATTGATAAAAATTGCAAATTCTATGACGGATACTAAAATCAGAGGCAGGGATACAGATTTAAATATTACTGCAATAATGATAAAGATAATGCCGATAGATACGGCAGACACTGTCTTAAAGTCTTTATCGGTAATTTCTATCAAATCTTTGGTACATGGTGCTTCGCCTACCAACATGGAACTTTTGTCATAGTTTTTAATGATTTTTGAGATTTGGTCACATTGTTTGTTGACTTCGTCACTGGCTGTTTTATATTCAGACATGACCATAATCATCTGCCAGTTTTCGTTTTTCAGCGTTTCTGTCAGGGAAGCAGGAAGGATATCGGAAGGAATTGTGCCTCCGGTTATGGCATCGATTCCAAGCACTGCCTTGATACCATCCAGATCATCTATCTCATCACACATTTTTGCCACCTGCACCGAGGAAAGATCTGCATCTACTAAAATCATGTGTGTGCTGTTCATATCATATTTTTCTTTTAGCTTTGCATTAGCTACAACGGAATCAAGGTCTTTTGGTAATGTTTCATCCAGATTGTAGTATACAGGAGTTTTGCTGTTGCAATAATAAGCAGGCAGCAGGGCCACTGCAAAAATAATTACAAATATCAAATGATATTTACATACAAAATCTGAGAATTTATCAAATTTTGGCAGTATGTTTTTGTGACTTGTTTTCTCAATGGCTTTGTCAAACAACAAAATCATGGATGGAAGAACTGTCACACAACAAATAACACCAAATACCACACCTTTTGCCATAACCAGTCCTAAGTCGAGTCCAAGAGTGAAACTCATAAAACACAGGGCAATAAATCCGGCCACGGTAGTAATGGAACTTCCTACGACAGATGTAATCGTTGATGCAATGGCATTGGCCATGGCCTTTTCTTTGTCTCCCTTAAATACCTGCTGTTGTTCCTTATAGCTATGCCATAGGAAAATGGAATAGTCCATAGTTACGCCTAACTGAAGCACTGCTGTCAGTGCTTTTGTGATATATGAAATCTCCCCAAATATAATATTGCTGCCCAGATTATAAACAATGGCGATTCCGATACTTAGCAGAAAGAACACAGGAATAAGGAAAGAATCCATCGTCACTGAAAGCACGCATACGGAAAGTATGACTGCGATACAAACATAGATAGGAGTTTCCTTTTCTGACAGATCTTTTGTATCAGTAACAATTGCGGACATACCGCTTAAGAAGCACTGTTTGCCGGCAATGGACTTTATTTCTTTAATTGCCTCCATGGTATGGTCTGATGAGGTGGTATCATCAAAAATAATCGCCATCAGCGTAGAGTCTTCTGTATTAAATGAATTTTTCAGTTCGTCGGGTAGAACACTCATGGGAATACTGATATCAGCAAGACTGTCATACCAGATAACTTTGGATACGTGATCCACATCCTCTATATCCGCTTTGAGTTTCACGATATCCTTATTTTCCATGCCTTCAACCACAAACATGGAAAATCCTCCTGTTCCGAATTCCTCCGTCAGAATATCCTGCCCCTTCATCGTTTCGATATCACCGGGAAGGTATGAGAGAATATCGTAATTTACTCTGGTGTTAAAATAGCCAAAAGCAGATGGTATCAGTAACAGAAGTGCAATCACAAAGATAGCCATCCGGTGTTTCACTATCTTTTCTCCGAATTTAACCATAAACTACCACTTTCCTTTCTTAATTATTAATATTCTATGAGCCAAGGTACACTCATTCTATATTTTTATAAAAATGACTATCGGTCATTTTTTGATGTTATAACACAAAACTGACCAGTGGTCAATAATATTTTGAAAATAGTTGACTTTTATTTTGGATTGTTATAATCTTAATGAATCAAAATTATGAAAGGTTATATATATGGGAAAAGCAGAAAATAATAAAAAACAGAAAAGAGAAGCATTAATGAGTACTGCCTTTGAACTTTTTACTTCCAAAGGACTTCATGACACCTCCATTTCTGATATTGTGAAATCTGCCGGCATCGGCAAGGGAACATTCTATTTATATTTTAAAGATAAGTATGATATTAACAATTTACTGATTTCCCATAAATCCAGTCAATTATTTCTTGCTGCTACAGCAGATATGGAAAAGGAGAATATTGAACGGTTTGAAGATAAAATTATCTATATTGCAAATCATGTGATCAATCAACTAAATGAAGATAAAAAACTGTTGCGTTTTATTGCCAAAAATCTGAGCTGGGGATATTTTAAAAAGGCACTGACAGTTCCTGTGAATCCAGAGGATGTGGATTTCTATCAGGTTTATCAGCAGATGCTTGAGCACGCAGAATGTGAGATTAAAGATCCGGAAATCATGCTGTTTATGATTGTGGAATTGATCAGTTCCACCTGTTATAATGCCATCTTGTATGCAGAACCGGTGGAACTTGACCGGCTAAAACCGTATTTGTTTCAATGTATTCGAAATATTATTCATGAGCATATAAATTAAGGAGGTTGACTGCATGAACGTTAGTATCTTATTTGTTTCCATTGTAATTTTGCTATGTATTGTTGCGGAAAAGTTTTCAGGAAAATTTGGAATGCCGGCATTGATACTTTTTATGTTTATTGGAATGTTGTTTGGCAGTGACGGTATTTTCAAGATTTCTTTTGATAATTTTGAACTGACAGAAAATATCTGTTCCATCGCACTGCTCTTTATTATGTTTTATGGTGGATTTAATACAAAATGGGAACTGGCAAAGCCGGTAGCTGTAAAATCGGTACTCCTATCTACGGTGGGAGTGGTGATTACTGCAGGCATTACAGCGTTGCTTTGCAGAATTGTACTGGGATTTTCCATGATAGAAAGTTTTATGGTAGGGGCTGTACTTTCGTCTACGGATGCGGCCAGTGTTTTCTCAATCCTCCGAAAGAAAAAATTGAATTTAAAATACGGAACAGCTTCTCTTCTGGAAATGGAAAGCGGAAGTAATGATCCGGTTTCATATATGTTGACTGTAATTGGGATCGGAATGATGGGAAATGGTGATTCCGGGAATATTTTTCTCAGTATTACAGGACAGCTTTTCTTTGGATGTGCGGTAGGCATTATCTTTGCAGTAATCTCCATTCGCCTGATGATTTATACAAGGATGATTTCAGAAGGTCTTGATACTATTTTTGTAATAGCCATGGTGCTGTTGTGTTATGCTGTCACCGGAATACTTGGCGGAAATCCTTATCTGAGTATTTATCTTATGGGAATTCTTGTAGGAAACAGCAGAATTAAAAACAAAAAGACTCTGATTGCCTTTTTTGACGGGGTGACCGGTCTGGCCCAGATTCTCATTTTCTTTTTGCTTGGACTGCTTACATTCCCGCATAAAATGCCGGAAATCTTTTTCATTGCACTGGCTATCACAGTATTTTTAACCCTGATTGCCAGACCTGTGGCAGTATTTGCCTTACTGGCACCGTTAAAATGCAGTATCAGACAGTGTGCACTCATATCCTGGGCAGGTCTGCGTGGCGCAGCATCTTCTGTGTTTGCCATCATGGCTGTTGCAAGTGGAATCAGTATGTCCCATGATTTGTTTCATATTGTTTTTATGGTATCATTATTTTCTGTTTCCGTACAGGGTACATTGCTTCCAAAAGTGGCAGAAAAGCTGGGTATGGTGGACAATGAAGCGGATGTAAGCAAAACATTTAATGATTATCAGGAAGAATCTGCGATTACACTGATGAGAATGTTTGTTCCGGAAGGACATAAATGGGTAAATAAAAAGATTAAGGAAGTAGATATGCCTACAGGATCTCTGGCGATTATGATTAAGCGAAATCATGAAAATCTGATTACCAAGGGAGATACAGTTATTTGTGCAGGTGATGATATTATTTTAAGTGTTCCTTCCTATGAACCGGGGATAGATGAGACACTGGAGGAAGTCACAATCGCAAAAGATCATGACTGGTGTAATCGGACGATTGAAGAATTGAAACTTCCTCCAGATGAATTGATTGCTATGATTATCCGTGGAACGGAAAATATTATTCCCGATGGAAAAACAATGATCAGGGAAAATGATATTGTAGTTACATACAAATGAGTTGCAGGGGTCTGCTTATATCAGTTAATGAGGGATGGCTGCAAAGCTTGCATCTATGGTAATTACACAGATATAAGAAGGATATTTTCTGGTTATCAGTTCTTTTATCCGGGAAGTAATCTCGGATGCACTGATGGTGATACTGTTTGGAACCACACAATCAAAAATAACATTCGTATGGGTAGGTCCCGGTACAAGGCGTAAATCGTGAATGCTGAGTGCCGGGTCTATTGTTTTGACCTGATCAGATAACCAGTGTCTCAAATCTGAGACTGCGGGATCGTTAGTCACTACAGGATCGTAATGAATGATCATATGTATATTAAAATTTTTTCGAAAGTCATTTTCAATATTATCAATAATATCATGACATTTTAGAACATCATCTTCAGCAGCCATCTCAACATGGACACTGGCAAATTGTCTTCCGGGACCGTAATCATGGACAATCAGGTCATGAGTTCCGAGAACTCCTTCATAACTAAGAATGGTTTGCTGAATCATATCGACAAAATCCGGTTCCGGTGCAGTCCCAAGAAGAGGATCAAGTGTCTCTTTTACCAGACCGAATCCGCTGAACAGAATAAACACACCAACTGCCAGACCCATGTATCCATCCAGATTCAGATTAGTGAAATAGGAAATAACGGATGCGATAAATACGGCAGCGGTACTGATGACATCGTTACGGCTGTCAGCGGCAGTGGCAATCAGGGTTTGAGAATGAATCATAAGACCGATTTTTCTGTTAAACAATGCCATCCAGAATTTTACTGCAATTGAAATCAGAAGAATTGCACCAATCAGGATGCTGAATTCCACATCTGAGGGGTGAATAATCTTCTGAAAACTACTTTTTAAAAGTTCCACACCGATGACAAGAATCAGAACAGCAACCATCAGTCCTGACAGATATTCATATCGCCCATGTCCAAAGGGATGTTCATCATCTGCCGGTCTGGAAGAAAGTTTGAATCCGAATAAACTGATGATGCTTGAAGATGCATCCGATAGGTTGTTTACTGCATCGGCAGTAATAGATATGCTGCCAGATACACTGCCGGCGATAAATTTTCCGGTAAATAAGAGAAGATTGCAGATAATACCCGTCCAGCTGGAAAATTTTCCATATATCATACGGACTTTTCTGTCTTCCGTGTTTTCTGGTATTTTTATAAAAGTTTTGATTAACCAGTTAGTCATATCAGTTTTGCCTCCCAAATAAAAATGATGTTTTATTATACTACAAAAATAGAAAAAATGCCTTATAATTTCGAAAAATATCAAAAAAAGTTGTACAAATTTCTGTATTTTTTTTGGATGAAGCTGTTGGAGTTGACAGTTTTGGGGATTTGATGTTATATTAACTAAGTTATAAATGCGTGATTAAAATTCCATGCGCGTTCTATAAAACTATTTAAGACTTAAGGAGGAAAAATGGAAACTTTAATCTGGATTGTGCCGGTGATTGCAGTTATCGCATTAGTATATGCAGTAGTTCTGGCACAGAATATTAAAAAGCAGTCTGTTGGTACAGATAAGATGAAAGAAATTTCAGGTGCCATCAAAGAGGGTGCACAGGCATTCTTGTTTGCAGAGTACAAAATTTTAGTTGTGTTCGTAGTAGTACTGTTTGTACTGATCGGTTTGTTTACCGGTTCAGATGGAATCGCTACAGGATGGGGAACAGCAGTATGTTTCCTGATTGGTGCAGCATTTTCAACAATTGCCGGATATATCGGTATGAATGTTGCTACAGATGCAAATGTAAGAACTGCTAATGCAGCAAAGGAATCAGGTATGAGCAAGGCGTTAAGTATCGCTTATAAAGGCGGTTCTGTTATGGGTCTTTGCGTAGTTGGACTTGGTCTTGTTGGCGTAAGTGTTATTTATCTAATAACAAAGAATGATGATATTCTTTTCGGTTACAGCCTTGGAGCATCATCAATCGCTTTGTTTGCCCGTGTGGGTGGTGGTATTTATACAAAAGCTGCTGACGTAGGTGCCGACCTTGTAGGTAAGGTAGAGGCTGGTATTCCGGAAGATGATCCGAGAAATCCGGCTGTTATCGCTGATAATGTAGGTGATAATGTAGGTGACGTGGCAGGTATGGGTGCTGACTTGTTTGAATCATATGTTGGTTCTGTTATTTCAGCTATTACACTTGGTCTTCTTGCGTATAAGGGAAGCTTAGACGGAGCATTTTTCCCGATGGCTCTTGCAGCAATCGGTATTGTGGCATCTTTTGTTGGAAGCTTTTTTGTAAAAGGTAAAGAAGGCGGAGATCCACAGAAAGCGTTGAATACTGGCAGTAATGTTGCTTATGCAATCGTGATTATTGCTTCCTTTGTACTGAGCTATGTATTATTTGGAAGAGTACATGAGGCAATCGCTATCGTAGCAGGTCTTGCAGTTGGCTTTATTATTGGTCAGGCAACAGAAATGTTTACATCAGATAAATTCAGTTCTGTTAAGAAGATTGCAGAGCAGTCTGAGACAGGAGCAGCTACAAATATTATTTCAGGTCTTGCAGTCGGCATGAAGTCAACTGTTATTCCTATTATCTTTATTGCAATCGGTATTATTGTTGCGTATTTTGTAACAGGCGGAGGTGCAGCAGGTCTTTATGGTATTGCATTGGCAGCAGTAGGTATGCTTGCTACAGGTGGAAGCACAATTGCAGTAGATGCTTATGGTCCTATCGCTGATAACGCAGGTGGTATTGCCGAAATGTCAGGTCTTGATGAGAGTGTCCGTGACATTACAGATAAGCTTGATTCTGTTGGTAATACAACAGCAGCTATTGGTAAGGGATTTGCCATTGGTTCAGCAGCTCTTACAGCATTGGCTTTGTTTGTTTCATTTACAAATGCGGTAGAGGTATCTGTAATTGATATTATGAATCCGAAGGTTATCGTAGGTTTATTTATCGGCGGTATGCTTCCATTTATTTTCTCAGCTATTACAATGGAGTCTGTATCTAAGGCTGCATATAAGATGATTGAGGAAGTAAGAAGACAGTTCCGTGAAGACAAGGGAATCCTTGCAGGAACAAGTAAGCCGGATTACAAGAAGTGTGTAGGTATCTCCACAACAGCAGCATTACATGAAATGATTATTCCGGGTGTCATTGCAGTAGCAGCTCCTATTGTAATGGGTGTGCTTTTGGGTGTTGGTGCTCTTGGCGGTATGCTGGCAGGTGCTCTTGTAACAGGTGTTTTGATGGCTATCTTTATGGCTAATGCCGGTGGAGCATGGGACAATGCTAAGAAATATATCGAAGGCGGTGCTCATGGCGGTAAGGGAAGCGAGCCTCATAAGGCAGCAGTAGTTGGTGATACAGTAGGTGATCCTTTCAAGGATACGTCAGGCCCATCTATCAATATTCTGATTAAGCTTATGACAATCGTTTCACTTGTATTCGCACCATTGTTCTTATTAGTAAACAACGGAAGCGGCTTGTTCTAAAATAAGAGGCAGTGTTTCTTCTCTGAATGAGAGGAAACACTGTTTTTTTTATTGATATGGTAAATATGCTGTGCAATCCATGAAATAAGATTGCATTTTTGTGAATAATGTATTATACTAAAACTAAAATCTCAAAAGGTAATTATTGGTTGTTTTATAAGGAGGTAACATGAAAAAGATTGCGAAAAAAGTCACAGTACTTTCATCGCTGTTATGTCTGATGGCGGCGGGAAGTGTACAGGCAGCATCTTATACCACAAACTTCGGAGATCTGAATGAAGATGAGATGCTGAATGTTCTGGACATGGAGGATGTCCAGAAAAATATTCTTGGTTTGTCTGAGCTGACAGACGAGAAGGAAAACGTAGCAGATGTAAACAGAGATGGAATTATCAATGTAAAGGATATGGAAGAAATTCAGAAAGATATCCTTGGTGTTGAAAAAATCGAAAATATTACGGTTACAGAGACTGACAGTACAGTATCTGTCCATGATCCAAGTATTATAAAGGACGAAGCAACCGGTACTTATTATATTTTTGGTTCCCATCTGGCATGGGCGAAGAGTACAGATCTTTGCAATTGGAAAACATTTACAAACAATATTAATACCAATTATGCTACATTGTTTAAGGCGGAAGCTGAGTGGGCAAAGAAAGCCGACAGCAGTTATAAGGTAGATGGCAATATGTGGGCACCGGATGTTATCTGGAATAAAGATATGAACAAATGGTGTATGTATATGAGTATCAATGGACCAAAATGGAATTCTACAATTTGTCTGCTGACAGCTGATAGTCTGGATGGAAACTGGACTTATGTGGGTCCTGTCATCCAGTCCGGTATGAGTATGGGATATGGCGTTACATTTGACTATACAAAGGTAACTGGAGAGACAACTGTAAATAGCAGATATACAGATCATGTAAGAAATGGAAATCCTACATACGAGCCACATGCCATTGATCCTTGTGTTCTCTATGATGAAGAAGGGAATCTCTGGATGAGCTATGGTTCATGGTCCGGTGGTATCGGTATGATCAGGCTGGATAATGAGACAGGCTTAAGAGATTATAATATTACTTATAAGCTGGATAGTGCAAACCTGACTGACCCATATACAGGATATAAACTGGCTGGCGGTAATCAGGTAAGTGGTGAGGCTTCCTATATTCAGAAAATCGGAGATTACTACTATCTGTTTTTGAGTTACGGTGGTCTGGCAGCAAAAGGTGGTTATAGTATGAGAATTTTCCGCTCAGAAACTATTACAGGACCATATGTGGATGAGAGCGGAAATGATGCAAGATATCCGTTAGATGGTGCGGTTGGCTCAACCGGAGCAGGTAATATCAACGGAACAGTGGGTATTAAGCTTATGACCTATTATAAGTGGAGTACCATGAATGTGGCACAGGTGGCACAGGGACATAACTCTGCATTTGTAGATAGCGATGGAAAAGCTTATGTGGTATATCACACAAGAACAAATGATGGTACAGAGGGACATTATGTAAAGACACACCAGTTGTTTACAAATGAAGACGGATGGCTTGTGGCAGCTCCTTACAGATATTCAGGAGAAACTTTAAATGAAGAAGGATATTCAGCTTCAAAAGTAGCCGGTACTTATGAAGTGCTGATGCATAAGCAGAGCATAAATTATCAGAGTCTGGAATATGTGTCTCCGGTTGAGATTACATTAAATACAGATGGTACAGTATCCGGTACATATACGGGAACCTGGTCTTTGACAGAAAATTCACCATATATTACGGTGAACATGAATAATCATACCTATAAAGGTGTTGTAATCCGTCAGATCATTGAGGGAACCAGTGAGGATACTATGTGCTTTACACTTCTTGGCGATGATGAGATGGAAGTATGGGGTTCTATGTACCTGACAGGCAAACGTGCAGTGAAACTGGCACAGGAAAAACTTACAGTTGCATCTATTGCAGTGGATGATCTGACACTTCCGACAGAAGCATTATATGGCACAACGATTAGCTGGAGTTCAGGTAATAAGAGCATTATTACAGATGAAGGAAAGCTGACAAAACCGGAAACGGAGACAACCGTAACACTTACAGCTACATTTAGCAATAACGGTTATTCTGAGGAAAAAACCTATGATGTAAAAGTATATGAAGCTCCGGCCAATGATACTGACCCATATATTGTGGCAAAATATTATACAAATGAAGCGATTGACCTGACAAACGCAAAAGAAGGAACATACGCAGTACCAAATCCGTTCAATGAAGAGAATACCAGCGGATTGGAGATTTATAACGGTGCAGCGATTGAATTTGAAGTGACCCGTACAGGAGCGATGGATCGTCTGGATAATATCATTGGATTTACAGATAGTGGAAGTGGTAAATTATACTTTACCGGTGGTTCTTATCTGGGCTACAATGCGACCGGTGGTTATTATGATGCTAATATGGCAAATTGGACATTGCAGAAGGATTATATCGGAACAGGTGCAAAGGTAAGAATTGATTTCCTTCCGACAGGATATGAGGTGAGAGTCAATGGCACTCTGGTATATTCAAATGAGACTGTAGATGTGGGAACAACAGCAGGTGCAAATAATATCGATGGATATAATAATGTTTTAAAATGGCTGAATTCTTCTGCCACAACCCTGAACTTTGGATGGGGTAACTGGTGGTCGGATTTACAGTATGACGGAACAATCAGCAATGTTGTCTGCTATGCTTATCCGATAGAAAAAATTGATACTTCAGAATATGCATATTATGAAGGATATGAGAAGTCAGATGTTTCTATGTGGACTTCCGCAAATGCCAGTGGTGCGCTTGTAATCAAAAATGATGGCGATAGTCATGGAAATTATATGAATTTTGCTACTGGCACAGACTCTGGAAACAGAGGCGCATATGCAGCGATTGACTGTGCGTTATCAGAAAATTATACTATTGAGACAGATGTGAAGCTTACACCGGGTAATGTAGCAAATCGTTCATTAGCCCAGTTTGCAATCACAACAACGGGAACTGATGCAGCTGCAAATAACAATAGTGGTATATCGAAAGGATACCTTGTTAAGCTATCAGCAGATCCAAACTCTAATGTGTACACAATTAATGATGGAAGTGCAACAGTTACGATTCCAAGTGATACATGGGTAACGATTAAAGCAGCAGTAACTACAGATAATAATGTTGTCCTGACTATTACAAATCAGACTACAAATGCAGTATTATTTAGTGGAAATGTAACAGCAAATGGTTCTTCAGAATTGAATGGTCTCTATTTATTAAGAGGCCGTGGTACTGGAACTGCATCAGTAGATACAATCAGAGTTACAGATAACAGATAAAATATAGAATTCTTTAAGAATGAGTATTAAAATAAGTTGCCACAGTATATTTAGTGGCAGCTTATTTGCTTTTTCTATCATAGTTAGGGTCAAACGCCTAAAGAATAAATTGATACGGAGGTGAAACAGCTTATGACAAGAGAAGAGAAATATATGAAGGAAGCCATCAGGCAGGCAAAGAAAGCATATGCTATAGGGGAGGTCCCGATAGGATGTGTGATTGTATATGAGGATAAAATCGTTGGCAGAGGTTATAATCGCAGAATGACAGATAAAAATACCTTAAGCCATGCAGAATTAAATGCCATAAAAAAGGCATCTAAAGTAATGGGGGACTGGAGACTGGATGACTGTGAGATGTTTATTACGCTGGAGCCATGCCAGATGTGCTCCGGAGCAATTGTGCAGTCACGAATAAAAAAAGTCTATATCGGAAGTATGAACCCAAAGGCAGGATGTGCCGGATCTATCTTAAATCTCCTTCAGGTTCCGCAGTTTAATCATCAGGTTGAGATGGAAAAAGGAATTTTGGAAGAAGAGTGCAGCAGTATGTTAAAACATTTTTTTAGGGAGTTAAGAGAAAAAAACAAGGACAGGAAAAGCGATGTATAGAGAAATAGAAACTGACAGACTGATTCTTAAAATATTGGATAAAAACAGTGCTGAAATTCTTCTGGCGTTTTTGAAAAAAAACAGAGAGGATTTTACAAAATACGAAGCAGAAAAACAGGAGATTTATTTTACTAAAATTTATCAGGAATATGTTCTTCAGAATGAATATGATGCAGCGATGAAGAAACTGTATCTTCGATATTATCTGTTTGAAAAAGATAATATCGAAGAGCAGAAGATAATCGGGACAGTATCCTTTAGTCAGGTAAAGTCATTCCCCTATTGTAGTGCGGTACTTGGCTATAAGATGGATGTGGATAAGAAAAATAGAGGGTATGGTACGGAAGCAGTAATTGCTGCCTGTCAGGCTGCTTTTGAGTATCTTGGACTTCATCGGCTGGAGGCATATGTGATGGAGGAAAATTCTGCTTCCATTCGTCTTTTGGAAAAATGCGGATTTACACAGGAGGGGTTATGCAGAAAAAATCTGAGCGTGAACGGGGAATGGAGGGACCATCTGCTCTATGCAAAAATAAATGAATAAGACAGGATTCTTCTAGTCATAAACAGAAACTCGCCATAATACACTGTGATTATGGAGAGTTTTTTTGTTAGGAGGGACCAATGTTTAAAAGACTGGTTGTTTATTTATATAATTACCGAAATGGCGAAAGAGAAGAAAACTGCGGTTATGCCAAAATAACCATGTATCAGGGAGAATGCCGGATGGAATTAAAGGTGACAAATGTTCCGTGGCCGGATGGGGAGAAACGATTGTATTTTTATCAGGAAAAAGATGGGGAGTTTGAAAAGAAAGAGGTAATGAGGGGCGATATGAAATCCGGAGAGTTAAATTTAAAGCATGTATGCAGATGTGACCGTATGGTGGAGGGGATGTCAGTTGGGGATGTCAGAGGACTTTTGTTATATGATGGACACGATATTATGAAAGTAATCTGTGGTGCACTGAGAGGCGAGGAAACAGAGATTCATAAGCTGTTGCAGAAAAGTGATAATTCTGTATATGAGTATGATGAGGAATGTTTAAAAGACAAAGAACAGTGTTCCAAAGAAGAGGTAAAGGAAGAAGGGGAATTAAGAGAACAGGAAATCAGGATGGAAACATGGCAGGAGAGGCTGTTTCAGACATTCCCAAAAACCGAAATATGTATCAATGGTGAAACTACTGTGGGAATCAAGTTAAAACCTCACGACATGGTGTGGTTTCCGAGTCGTTATTGGAGGCTGGCTTCCAATAAATTTTTGCTGAATGGCTATTATCAATATCGCTATCTCCTGTTTTTCCGTGGCATAGAAGAATGCGAAGGGAATTATTATATAGGTACTCCGGGAAGTTTTTCTGTCAATGATGCAATTACGGCAAAAAAATTTGGATTTACGGATTTTTTTCAGGTAAATAAGGGATGGAAACAGGAATTGCAGTTTGGGGAAAAAGAAGATTCCAAATTTGGCTTCTGGTGCCACCAAACTTGATATTTACGAGGAAAAGGAGTATACTGAAAGGTACGAAAAAATAGCAGGGAGAGGATAAAATGTTAACAGTAAAAGATGTGTCGTTTCAGTGTATGGGACCAAATGCTTTTGAGCGGGGAAGGCTCATTTATAAAGTTCGGAATGTAACTGATTTTACTATGGAAAATACAAAGGATGAGAATAAAATTCTTGTTAAGGCAAAAGTTAAGGGGAGTAACGTTGCAGATTATGAAGTGATGGCATATGTAAATGAGACATTGGGAAAAGTAGAACGGGCAGATTGCGAGTGCCCGGCTTTTAACAGTTACGCGGGATTGTGTAAGCATTGTGTAGCCATGCTGATGGAATATATTGAAAAGAGAGATGGGGGTCTGCAGGGGAACTTGCCTGTCATCAGAAGAAATACGGATTTGGGATTCTGCTCTATTATAGACAAATTTTCCCTTCGAAAACGAGTAGGTTATATTCAGCCTGAGATTACGGGAAAGGTGCAGCTTGAACCCCAGCTGATGATATCCAGAGATGAACTTCTGGCATCATTTCATATTGGAATCAGCTCTATGTACCAGATTAAAAATTTCAGGAATTTTCTGGATGAAGTGAAAGGGGTAGAGAAAGCTTATTATGGCAAAAATCTGGATTTTTATAATACCCCGAATGCTTATACGAAAGAGTCACAGGAAATGCTGCAGTTTATTTTGCGATGTGAAGACAATGATTTTTCCTCAAATTGCAAGGCTTTGGTGTTAAGAAGCAGTATATTGGACGAATTTATGGATATCATGATGAACAGGTGTGTGCTGGTAGATCAGGGAATGGCAGGCAAAGTAAAGATGAACGTGAGAGAAAAAATGCCGGATGAAATCATGAAAATAGAAGGAGTAGAGGATGGGATTCTCATCCATATGAATCGGCAGCAGATATGGTACGGACGGAAATATGCGTATCTATTTGCAAAAAATGATATTTGCAGAGTGAATCGTGAAGTCTGCGAAAATCTGGCATCATTTATCCGGTACAGCAATGCATATTCTACAGGTATCTTTGTTTCAAGACGGGAATTGCCTATGTTTGTCCGGGATCTGCTTCCGGAGGTGAAGCAGATTTATCAGGTGCAGGAAACAAATTTTAAGGAAGCTGCATTTCAGGAAAAGAAGGCAAAGTTTAAAATTTATCTTGATGCACCGGAGAAAGATATCATTACTTGTAAAGCATATGCATTTTATGGAGAGGAGGACGAGGGAATCAATATATTTGATAAAAATCTTCCGCAGGGTGAAAGAGATCTATCGACCGAACTGATGGTGGCGTCAAAAATTCATAGTATGTTTAATGCTTTTGATCCAGAGCAGAAAAATCCGGTACTGAGTGATGATGATGACAGGCTTTATGCACTTCTGACGGAAGGGCTGGATATATTACGGGGGTTAGGAGAAGTATTCGTCTCTGATCGTTTCAAGGGTATCAGAGTGAAGACAAGCCCTGGGGTGCAACTGGGAATTTCTCTTCGGGGCGATTTGCTGGAGCTGGAAATGTCAGGAGGAGAGATGCCTGTAGACCAGCTAGCAGAGATTCTGTCGCGCTATGACAGGAAGAGACAGTATTTTCGCCTGAAAAACGGGGACTTTATTCATATTGACCATGAAGGAATCGGAGCACTCGCAAGGATCAGCAGGGAACTACAGCTTAGCAGCAAGGAACTGGCCAATGGAAAAGTCAGGGTTCCCAAATACCGCTCCATGTATATTGAAGAGAGATTTGATGAACTTCAAAATATATCTTATTATTATAATGATGAATTCCGGGAGCTTACGGACAGAATTAAACACTATTTACAGACAAGCTATGAAGTGCCGGCGGAAATGAAACCGGTGTTGAGAGAATATCAGATCGATGGCTTTCAGTGGCTTATGACGTTGAAGCAAAATGGATTTGGAGCAATTCTGGCAGATGAGATGGGATTGGGGAAGACACTTCAGACGATTGCTATGTTATTGGCATGTGATCATACACAACCGTCCCTCATTATATGTCCGGCATCTCTGGTTTATAACTGGCAGTCAGAAATTTGCCGGTTTGCCCCTTCTCTTTCAACCGTACTGGTATCCGGGACAGTAGAAAATAGGATAGAATTACTTCAAAATATTGAAAATACAGATGTGGTGATTACGTCCTATGATTTATTAAAAAGAGATATAGAATGGTATGAAGACAAATTTTTTGAATGTCAGATTATTGATGAAGCACAATATATCAAAAATCATAATACACAGGTAGCAAAAGCTGTGAAGCTGATACATGCAGGGTTTAAGGTTGCATTAACCGGAACTCCGGTAGAAAATCGATTAAGTGAGTTGTGGAGTATTTTTGATTATATCATGCCGGGCTTCTTATATAGTTACCATTATTTTCGGGAAAATATAGAAAAGCCGATTGTTATAGAAGAAGAGAAAGGAAAACTGGTATTTTTGCAGCATATGATTAATCCGTTTGTGCTTCGGCGGTTAAAAAAAGATGTACTCCAGTTCCTTCCGGATAAAATCGAAAAAAATATGTATGCGAAAATGGAGGGAGAACAGTGGGATCTCTATCGGGCACATATACAGCGGATGCAGATGATGCTGGAACATCAAAGCGAGAATGAATTTAAAAAATCAAAGATTCAGGTATTGGCAGAATTGACAAAATTACGGCAAATATGCTGTAATCCGGGACTGATATATGAAAAGTATGGAGGAGAATCCGCAAAAACAGTTTTGTGTATGGAATTAATTAAAGATGCAATAGAGGGCAAACATAAAATACTTGTATTTTCTCAGTTTACTTCCATGCTGGAGATCATACAGCAGAATCTGAAGAAGGAAAAGATAGAATATATTACACTGACAGGTGCTACTTCCAAAGAGAAACGTGCAGAACTGGTGGAGGAGTTTAATCAGGGCAATGTTCCGGTATTCTGTATTTCACTGAAAGCAGGGGGGACCGGATTAAATCTGACAGCTGCGGATATTGTCATTCATTATGATCCATGGTGGAATGTAGCTGTTCAGAATCAGGCCACAGACCGGGCACATCGTATCGGACAAAAAAATGTGGTCACAGTATATAAACTGATTGCAAAAGACTCCATAGAGGAAAGGATTGTAGAGCTTCAGGATAAGAAGAAGGAGCTGGCAGGGGAACTGCTTGGCAGCGAAGAAATATCCAGCACGGAATTGAACAGGGAGATGCTTCTGGACCTGCTAAAATAGTTGATTTTGTTGCAAAAAGTACTTGCGTGAATGAAAAATATATGTTATAATCCCAATTCGTGGTATATTAAAATATCCTTGCTCACTCAGAAAGAGCGGGCCAGAGACCAAAAGGAGGTAAAGAGACATGAACAAGTATGAATTAGCAGTAGTTGTTAATGCAAAGCTCGAAGATGAAGAAAGAGCTGCTGTTATCGAAAAGGTAAAAGAATATATCGTACGTTTCGGTGGCACAGTAACAGATGTAGAAGAATGGGGTAAGAAGAGATTAGCTTACGAAGTTCAGAAGATGAAGGAAGCATTCTATTATTTCATCAAGTTCGAGACAGAAAATGCTGATTGTCCAAACGAAGTTGAAGATAATGTTCGTATCATGGAAAACGTAATCAGATACTTAGTTGTTAAGCAGGAAGCTTAAGGATTCGGACAAGCTGTCATAGGATAGTAAAGAGTTCCTCGGACGCATTGTCCAGTAGGAGGATAGAATATGAATAAAGTAATACTTATGGGAAGACTTACAAGAGATCCGGAAATCAGATATTCACAGGGTGAGAATTCAACAGCAGTTGCAAGGTTTACACTTGCAGTTGACAGAAGATTCAGACGTGAAGGTTCAAATGACCAGTCCGCAGATTTTATTTCATGCGTGGCTTTCGGAAGAACAGCTGAATTTATGGAGAGATATACCCGTCAGGGAACAAAACTTGTAGTCGAAGGACGTATTCAGACAGGCAGTTATACAAATAAAGAAGGAAACAGAGTCTACACAACAGATGTCGTTGTTGAGAATACAGAGTTTGCCGAGAGTAAATCAGCAGACAGCAGCAATGGATTTGGCGGCGGAGATAATGGATTCCAGTCCGCAAGACCGGAGCCTACTTCAGCAGTAGGAGATGGTTTTATGAACATTCCGGATGGAGTGGAGGACGAAGGACTGCCGTTTAATTAGATTATAATAGGAGGTAATAATTATGCCAGCAAGTGAAGTAAAGAAGACCAGCGAAACTTCAATGAAGAGAAGACCAGTTCGTAGAAGAAAAAAGGTCTGCGTATTCTGTGGAGATAAGAATGGTGTTATTGATTATAAGGACACAAATAAGTTAAAGAGATATGTATCAGAGAGAGGAAAGATCCTTCCTAGAAGAATTACAGGAAACTGTGCAAAGCATCAGAGAGCTTTAACAGTAGCTGTAAAGAGAGCAAGGCACATTGCTTTAATGCCTTATTCAATCGACTAATAGGTATTTTAGAGAGACCAGCAGCCGGAAACGGCTTGTTGGTCTTTTTTTCTTTACATTAAAAGTCGACTATGCTAAACTATTCTCATATGAAAAGCATGTGGAAAGATGTATGGAGGTGTAGTTGAATGAAACAGGAAGTAGATAAGTCGGGACTAGAAAGTACAATATTTTCAGCATTTGCAGACACTTCAAAAAGACAATATTTATATCTATGTAATATGAATACAAATGTTTCACGCTGGTCAAACAGTGCAGTGGATTGTTTTGAACTGCCGGGAGAATATATGATAAATGCGGCTGAAATCTGGGAAAATCTAATTCATCCGGAGGATCGGAAGATTTATCATGAAGATATTCTAAAAGTTTTTTCAGGTGAAAAGGATGTTCATGAACTGGAATACCGGGTAAGGAACAAAGATGGTGATTATGTAGTATGCAGCTGTTATGGAAAGGTTGTAAAGGGGATTGACGGAAAGCCGGATATGTTTGCCGGAACGATCACAAATCACGGGATTGTGGATAATATTGATCCAGTTACAAATCTTTATAATTCTTCGGAATTTCTTCGGGCTTTATCCCTGGTTCATGAGAAGAAAATTCCTATCGTGATTTTAATGGTGGGAGTAAATCAGTTCCATAATATAAATTCAATTTATGGATATGACAATGGGGATCGTGTATTAAAAGAATTTGCTCTGGGTCTGAAGAAGATCGCAGGAAAGCAGGGAGCTGTATACAGAATGGAAGGGACCAAATTTGCATTATGTATCAGGGATATGGATGTTCTGAAAACGGAGAAAATGTATGAGCAGATTCAGAATATGGGAAGAAATGAAATCGTGATAAATGATATATATATTCCACTGAGTATTTCCGGAGGAGCTGCATTTGCGAAAGACTGCGATATGAGCAAATATTCTGTTCGTGAGGGATTAATGCAGGTATTAAAGGAGTCAAAGAGGGAAAAACATGGGGAACTGGTATTTTTCAGCGAAGAACATCAGGATACGAATCAGAACACCATAGAGCTTCTGGCTGAATTGCGAAAAAGTATTATGAAGGATTGTCAGGGATTTTATCTTTGCTATCAGCCAATTGTAAAAGGTAAGAAAGAAAAAAGCGGAGAAATCATGGGGATGGAAGCATTGGTGCGCTGGCATAGTGATGTTTTCGGGGAAGTGCCGCCGGGGTTGTTTATTCCGCTTCTGGAAAATGATACTTGTTTTTACCGGTTTGGAAACTGGATTTTGAGACAGGCTTTAATGGACGGAAAAAAGATAGTGGAGCAGCATCCTTATTTTATAGTGAATGTAAATGTTGCATATACCCAGTTGGAGAGAACCGGTTTTCGGACAAGTGTTATGGATGCGTTGAGAGAAACAGGATTCCCGCCTCAGAATCTCCAGTTGGAGCTTACGGAACGGTGCAGAAATCTTGACCGGGAATATTTAAGGAAAGAAATTGAGTTTTTCCATGAAAATGGACTTAAGGTAGCTATAGATGATTTTGGCACAGGGGCATCTTCTTTAAGTCTGCTGCGGGATTTGAATGTGGATTGTCTGAAAATAGATCAGACCTTTGTGATGCATATTGAAGAAAACAGGAAAGACCAGATTATTGTAGATGCGATTGCCCAATGTGCAAGACAACTGGGAATCAGTTTATGCATGGAGGGTGTGGAGAATCAAAAAGTATGTAATTTCCTTCAACGGTATGATGTGGATTGTCATCAGGGATATTATTATTCGAGACCTGTAAGAGCAGAAGCATTTATGAAATTAGTCGGTTAGGAGAGAATATGGGCAGAAGGAATGTAGTATTGGGACGGATTTTGTCATCTCTTTTATGAAATTTGATTTAGGCGATACAAAAAGAAAGAACCTGGGGAAGGAAAGATCCTTTGTGAAAATTGCGGTGCGGAAAATGAGGAAACAAACGATTATTGCTGGGTATGCCGTCAGAAATTATACAAGGAATAGGAGGTTTTGTTCATGTCGAAACATTTAAATAGAGGAGCCGGCATTCTGTTGCCTGTCAGCAGTCTGCCATCTCCTTACGGAATCGGAACCATGGGTAAAGCTGCATGTGAGTTCATAGATAAATTAGTTCAGGCAGGTCAGAAGTATTGGCAGGTACTTCCAGTGGGACCTACCAGTTATGGAGACAGTCCATATCAGTCTTTTTCAGCATTTGCCGGGAATCCCTATTTTATTGATTTGGAGGGACTGGTGGAAGAAAAATTGCTGGAAAAAGACGAGGTAGATAAAATCTGCTGGTTTACGACAAATGAATATATCGAATATGATATTCTGTATCAAAAGCGGTATCCTGTTTTAAGAAAGGCTTATCAGAATTGGAGAAAAAAAGGAAAATCCCGGGAGTATTATAAGTTTGAGGAGGATAATAGTTTCTGGCTGGAGGATTATGCATTGTTTATGTCCTGCAAGGAACATTTTGACCAAAAGCCATGGACAGAATGGGAACATGGTATCCGCAATAGAGAGTCGGAGGCAGTAGAAGAATATCGCAGAAAACTGGAGAAGGAGATGGAATTCTGGAAGTTCCTTCAATATCGTTTCTATCAGGAGTGGGGCAGCCTGAAACAGTATGCACATGACAAGGGAATACAAATCATAGGAGATATTCCGATTTATGTGGCTTTTGACAGTGCTGATGTATGGGTGCATCCACAGCTTTTTCAGCTTGATCAGGAACGCAGGCCTATCGATGTGGCGGGATGTCCGCCGGACGCTTTTGCGGAAGATGGACAGAAATGGGGGAATCCTCTTTACGACTGGAATGAGATGGAGAAAGACGGATTTGGCTGGTGGAAGCGGAGAATTCAGGCTTCTGCGTCACTATACGATGTGATCCGCATTGACCACTTCATAGGTATCACCAGATATTTCTGTATTCCTGCGGATAAAACAGGAAAAGAGGGATATTTTGCGTATGGTCCGGGAGGAACTTTTACCAAAGCAATAAACAGTGTTTTGGGAGACGCAAAAATTATTGCGGAAGATCTGGGGGTTGACTATCCGGCTGTGGAGGAACTGCTCCGGAAAGAAGATTATCCGGGAATGAAAGTTCTGCTGTTTGCATTTGATGGCAGTTCTGATAATAAATATCTGCCGCATCATGCAGAACGAAACTCGGTTATGTATCTGGGAACTCATGATAATGATACGGCAAAAGGATTTCTGGAGACATTGGATGACTGGCACCGGGATTATGTAAAAGAATACATCAGTGCAGCCACCGATGAGGATATGGTAAAACAGATGATTAAGACTGCTTATCTGAGTGTGTCAGATACAGTGATTATACAGATGCAGGATGTACTGGAGAAAGATAACAGTGCAAGAATGAATCTTCCATCCACATTGGGAACCAACTGGAAGTGGAGACTTACGGAAGATGAGTTTGATGATGAGAAAATTAGTTTCTTAAGAAAACTCGTACAGTTATCGGGGCGATGATTAAAATAGATAGGAGAGGAAATGACGTATGGTAGAAGAAAAATGTTTGAATAAATATGGTAAGAATCTGAATCAATGTACAAATCAGGAGATTTATATTGCACTTCTGGAGTTAGTGAAAGAGCTTGCAAAAGGCAGAGTCAGCAATCAGGGAAAGAAAAAAGTTTATTATGTTTCTGCGGAGTTTCTGATTGGGAAGCTGCTTTCCAACAATATGATTAATCTGGGTATTTTTGGAGAAGTGAAGAGAGAGCTGGAGGCGGCAGGAAAAAGTATCTATGATATAGAGGAAATCGAACCGGAACCATCCCTTGGCAATGGAGGTCTTGGTCGTCTGGCAGCATGTTTTCTGGATTCTATGGCATCTTTGGGATTGAACGGAGATGGTATAGGACTGAATTATCATTTAGGCTTGTTTAAACAGGTATTTGAAAATCATTTGCAGCAGGAAAAAGCAAATCCATGGATTGAAAATGAAAGCTGGCTTACCAGAACAGATGTAACATATCCTGTAAAATTTGGTGATTGTACGGTTGTGTCCCGCATGTATGATATTGATGTGACAGGATATGAAAACAGAACTACAAAACTTCATCTGTTTGATGTGGAATCTGTGGATGAGAGTATTGTAAAACCGGATAGCATAGAGTTTGATAAAAAGAATATAACGAAAAACCTCACACTGTTTCTTTATCCGGATGATTCTGATGAAGCGGGAAGACAGCTTCGTATTTATCAGCAGTATTTTATGGTAAGTAACGGAGCAAGACTGATTCTTGCCGAGTGCAGGGATAGGGGAAGCAATCTTCATGATTTGCCGGAGTATGCGGCTATCCAGATCAATGATACCCACCCAACCATGATTATTCCGGAATTGATTCGTATACTGACAGAAGAAGAGGGATTTTCCATGGATGAAGCCATTGCAGTTGTGTCAAAGACATGTGCATATACCAACCATACGATACTGGCAGAAGCATTGGAGACATGGCCGCTTTCTTATCTGGAAAAGGTAGTACCGGCGATTGTACCTGTCATAAAAGAATTGGATCACAGAATCAGATGTAACGTTTCAGACAAATCTACATATATTATAGATGATAATCAGCGGGTGCATATGGCACATATTGATATTCATTATGGATATAGTGTAAATGGAGTGGCATATCTGCACACTGAGATTTTGAAAAACAGTGAACTTCATAATTTTTATCAGCTTTATCCGGAAAAGTTTAACAATAAAACAAATGGTATTACTTTCCGCAGATGGCTTCTTCACTGCAATGAGGAACTGGCAGAGTTTATTACGGATTTGATTGGTGACGGATATAAAAAGAATGCAACAGAGCTGGAAAAACTGGCAGAGTTTGTAAATGACAAAGCAGTTCTGAACCGCCTGATGGAGATTAAACATCATAATAAAACTGCATTAAAACAGTATCTGAAAGAGACACAGAATATAGAGATTGATGATCAGTCTATTTATGATATTCAGGTTAAGCGTCTGCATGAGTATAAGCGTCAGCAGATGAATGCGTTATATGTGATTTATAAATATCTTGAAATTAAGAAAGGAAATAAACCGAAGACTCCTATTACTGTAATATTTGGAGCAAAAGCGGCCCCTGCTTATGTGATTGCAAAAGATATTATTCATCTGATCTTGTGTCTGCAGCAGCTGATTAATCATGATCCGGAGGTAAGCCCATGGCTGAAGGTGGTTATGGTGGAAAATTACAATGTATCCAAAGCAGCAAAAATCATACCTGCGTGTGATATCTCAGAACAGATTTCATTGGCTTCCAAAGAAGCATCCGGTACCGGAAATATGAAGTTTATGCTGAATGGTGCACTTACACTGGGAACCATGGATGGAGCAAATGTGGAAATCGCACAGCTTGTGGGAAAAGAAAATATTTATACATTTGGAGAATCCAGCGAGTCAGTGATTAATCATTATAATAACCATGATTATATTGCAGCAGATTATTATATAGATGATAAGCAGATAAATGAACTGGTAGATTTCATTATAAGCAGTGAGATTATGAGAATCGGAGATGTGACTACACTTCTGAGATTGCATACAGAGCTTATTTATAAGGATTGGTTTATGACACTGCTTGATTTAAAAGATTATATCAGGGTAAAAGAACAGATGCTGTCCGATTATGAGAATCGTGAGAGCTGGGCTGCCAAATCTCTGATGAATATTGCAAAAGCAGGATTTTTCTCATCTGACAGAACCATTGAAGAATACAACAGAGATATTTGGAAGTTGGATTAGCTGCAGGAAATGGAGTAGAATATGAATGGTAGATTAAAACTTAAAGGCAGGATTTTTACTCATCTGGTATATCCGATTGTAATATCTGTGGTATTATTTCTCGTAGGTATTTGGATTACCGTGCTGGATAGTGATGCTGGTTCGTTTATTCTCAGTCTTTCTATTGTGTATATGATTTTCACCGTAGTCATGTATGTGGTGAATCAGAAACTGGTAATGCAGGAATTAATAAAATTTGCAGTGGATTATGCACAGGTTCAGAAAGAACTTCTGGATGATATGGTTATTCCATATGGTCTCATAGACAGGGAAGGGAATGTTCTCTGGCAGGATAAGGAATTGGCAAATTTACTGCGCAGGGATTATGGAAAGCGAATACCGGAAGTATTTCGGGAAATTACGAATGAACAGCTGGAATTAACAGAAGAAACAAAAGAACTGCATATTAACTTTAAGAATGAGTTCTACAAAGTAGAGTTAAAAAGGGTAAATACGGACAGAGCTTTTGAAAATACAGAAGTGCTTGAGATTGAAAATCAGGAATATATGATTGCCATGTATATGTTTAATGAGACACGTCTGCGAAGACTGGAGAGGGAAAATGTAGATCAAAAGCTGGTAGTCGGTCTGATTTATGTGGATAATTATGAAGAAGTACTTCAGAGCGTAGAAGATGTGCGAGGTTCTCTCCTTTCTGCATTGATTGATCGTAAAATAAATAAATTTTTCGTGAATGTGGATGGCATTGTTAAGAAACTGGAAAAAGATAAGTATTTTGTAGTTTTTAAGAAGCAGTACCTTGATATTATCCGCTCGGATAAGTTCTCGATTGTAGATGATATCAAAACGGTCAGTATCGGTAATGAGATGCAGGTAACCATCAGTATAGGTATCGGAGTAGGAAGTGATGATTATAATCAGCTTTGTGATTATTCAAGAGCTGCTATGGATCTTGCTCTGGGACGAGGCGGTGACCAGGCGGTAGTAAAAGAAGGAGAGAATATTTATTATTATGGCGGCAAGACAAAGCAGGTAGAGAAAAATACCAGAGTTAAGGCGAGAGTCAAGGCGCATGCTCTCCGTGGAATAATAGAGAGTAATGAAAGCCTGCTTATTATGGGACATAAGATTGGAGATATTGATTCTCTGGGAGCAGCCATGGGTATATATAAGGCAGCCATGGCTCTGAATAAGCCGGCACATATCGTCATCAATGAAATTACAACATCCTTAAGACCTATGATAAATCGGTTTAAAGAAAGCAGCAATTATGAGCAGGATTTATTTATTAACAGTGAGCAGGCACTGGAAATTATGAATCCTAATACGCTGGTTGTTGTGGTAGATGTGAATAAACCATCGAGAACTGAATGTCCGGAATTGCTTGGAAAAACAAAATCTATTGTGGTGCTAGATCATCACAGACAGTCTTCGGAAGTGATTGAGAATGCGTTGCTGGCGTATGTAGATCCTTTTGCTTCTTCGGCTTGTGAAATGGTGGCCGAGATTCTGCCATATATTCAGGATGGAATTCGTCTTCGCCCTATGGAAGCTGATGCCATGTATGCAGGAATTGTGGTAGATACGAATAATTTTGTGCAGAAGACAGGTGTAAGAACTTTTGAAGCTGCAGCATTTTTGAGAAGACATGGTGCGGATGTTGTTCGCGTAAAGAAGATGTTCCGAGAAAACTTTAATGAGTATAAGTGGCGGACTGATGCGGTCAGCAAAGCAGAACTGTTCCTTGGCTGTTTTGCCATTACAATCTGTGCTTCAGAAGGGGTGGAAAGTCCCACAGTGCTGTGTGCCCAGGTGGCCAATGAACTGCTGGATATCAACAATATAGAGGCGTCCTTTGTGCTGACGGATTATAATGGTAAAATATATGTCAGTGCCCGATCGATTGATACAATTAACGTACAGTTGATTATGGAACGGCTGGGCGGTGGCGGTCATATGAATATGGCAGGTGTTCAGCTTGAGAATATTGATATTATAGATGCGAAGGAAAAAATTATAGAAGTTGTAAAGGAAATGAAGGAAGAAGGAGCTATTTAAAGATGGAAGTTATATTATTGGAAGATGTGAAGTCATTAGGAAAAAAAGGGCAGCTGGTGAAAGTAAATGACGGCTATGCAAGAAATTTTCTTTTGCCGAAGAAGCTCGGTCTGGAAGCAACTGCAAAGAATCTGAATGATTTAAAATTGCAAAAGGCGAATGAAGAAAAAATTGCAAAGGAAAAGCTGGAACAGGCGAAAGAATTTGCAAAAGTTTTGGAAGATAGCACAATTGTGGTAAAAATCAAATCGGGAGAAGGCGGAAGAACTTTTGGCTCTGTATCAACAAAGGAAATTGCACAGGAAGCAAAGAAACAGCTGAATTTTGATCTTGATAAAAAGAAAATCGTTTTGGATGAACCGATTAGAACCCTGGGAACCCATGTCATACAAATTAAACTTCATAAAGATGTTACTGCGAAGCTCAATGTGAAAGTACAGGAGGCTTAGGCGGGATAAGTATGGATGAAGCTCTTATAAAAAAAATCATGCCTCATAGTATAGAGGCAGAACAGGCTGTTATCGGCTCTATGCTCATGGATGCAGATGCCGTGGAAGCTGCTTTGGAGACATTGTTTCCGGAGGATTTCTATGGCAGGCAGTATGGAACCTTATTTCAGGCTATGATGGAGTTGAACAGGGAAAACAAACCGATTGACCTTGTTACTCTTCAGGACAAGCTGCGTGAGGACAATGTTCCGGAAGAGCTGGCAGGAATGGATTTTATCAGGGATATATTAAATGCTGTCCCTACTTCTGCGAATGTAAAATATTATGCGGGAATTGTGAAAGAAAAATCATTAATGCGTAAATTGATCCGTACAACAGAAGAAATCACGGCTGACTGTTATAAGGGAACAGAGACTGTGGAATATCTGATGGATACTACAGAAAAGAAAATTTTCCAGCTTATGCAGAGTCGTGGAGGCGGGGATTTTGTCCCGATACGTCAGGTGGTTATCAATGCACTGGAGCGAATCGAGGCGGCTTCGAAACAGAACGGAAGCATTACAGGAGTGTCTACCGGATTTATCGATCTGGATTACCAGACATCGGGAATGCAGCCGTCAGATTTGATTCTGATTGCCGCAAGACCTTCCATGGGCAAAACGGCATTTGTTTTAAATATGGCTCAGCATATGGCATTTCGGGATAATGTGACCACTGCAATATTCAGTTTGGAAATGAGTAAGGAACAGTTGGTAAACCGTCTGTTTTCCCTTGAGTCTAAGGTAGATGCCCAGGTTTTGAGAAATGGCCGTCTGGAAGATTCTGATTGGGAAAGACTGATAGAAAGTGCAGAAATTATCGGTAATTCGAATCTGATTATTGATGATACACCGAGTATTTCTATTACAGAATTGCGTTCAAAATGCAGAAAATATAAGATGGAGATGAATCTGGGTGTGATTATCATCGATTATCTTCAGCTTATGTCCGGAAGCGGCGGAAAATCTTCTGTAAGCAGACAGCAGGAGGTGTCGGATATTTCCAGATCTTTAAAGGCATTGGCCAGAGAGCTGAATGTACCGGTTATCGCCTTATCACAGCTAAGCCGTGCAGTGGAACAGAGAGATGATAAGCGGCCAATGTTGTCAGATCTTCGAGAATCCGGAGCGATTGAGCAGGATGCGGACGTAGTTATGTTTATTTACAGAGATGATTATTACAATAAGGAATCAGAAAAGAAAAATATTGCTGAAATCATTGTTGCAAAACAGAGAAACGGTCCGGTTGGAACTGTGGAACTGGCTTGGAGACCACAATATACCCAGTTTGGAAATCTGAGCAAGTAATATAATGTAAAAAGTATGTAATATTTAATTTCCTTTTCTTGAAATAAAAATTACTTTTGTTATACTTAAAGCATCATAAGATATGTCTTATGGTGCTTTTTGCATAAAGTGAAAGATGAAGGGAGTAAGAATAAGGATGAATGAAAAGCATTATATGATCTCAGATGCGGCCAAAATGGTCGATGTGGAATCCCATGTGCTTCGATACTGGGAGGAGGAACTTAAAATTGATATACCCAGGAACGAAATGGGACATCGCTATTATACCGATACATATATTCAACTTTTTCGTGAGATTAAAAGTCTGAAGGAGCAGGGGTTTCTTCTGAAGGCGATTAAGACATTGCTGCCAGAGCTTATGGAAGGGAAAAGCTTTAGCAATCTGGATACACATGAGATATCAGAGGCAATGAATATGGATATACAGGAAGATAGTCAGGACAAGCCGGCAGCACCCCTGAAGGAACAGGAGACGGTGGTGTCAGGAGAAGATAAGATAGAGCAGTTTCGAGTGATTTTAGGAGGGATTGTTTCTCAGGCTATTGAGGATAATAATGAAGTCCTTGGAAAGGAAGTATCCTCAAGGGTTTCTGATTCTGTGATTAAAGAAATGGATTATCTCCTGCGGTTAAAAGAAGAGCGGGAAGAGGAACGGTATAAAAAATTTGATGAAGTTCTTAGGAATTATCAGAGAGGTGGAAGGGAAGTCGCAGCTTCCGTAGAAAAAAAAGGAATTTTTGGTCATTTTCGCAAAAAAAACAACAGGTAGAACCAAAAAGGTCCACTTTCGTGGACCTTTTTATCACTTTATAGGAAAATCCTATTATTCAGCCTGGATTGCACCTACTGGACAGGCATCTTCGCAAGCACCGCAATCGATACATGCGTCAGCGTCTACAACATATTTGCTATCACCTTCTGAAATTGCGCCTACTGGGCATGTTCCTGCACATGAACCACAGCTAATGCATTCGTCTGTAATTATATGAGCCATTTTTATTTCCTCCTTTAAACTTTAGTACGACTACATTTTAATATAAATAGCTGATTTTTACAAGAGGTATTTAATAGAATATTTAGATTAGACAGGGGAATAAAACTTGAATAGTAAAGTAAAATATTGTATGATAGAGGAACGATAAAAGGAGTTATTCATTTATGAAAATAACAGTTATTTTTACCGGAGGAACGATAGGAAGTATTGTGGGTTCCGACGGATATATTTCACCAGACAGAGGACAGCCTTATAAGCTTTTAAAGGATTGTGAAGGAATCGAATTTCATACAAGGGAGCCCTATCGCATTTTGAGTGAACATTTGGATGGGGAGCATCTGAATCTGCTGGCAGATGTGGTCCGTCAGGAGATGAAGGACCAGGAGAACGCAGGAATCATTATAACACATGGGACAGATACACTGCAGTATAGTGCGGCAGTTCTCTCCTATCTGATAGGAACGGATACGATTCCCGTTGTTTTGGTATCAAGTGATTACCCGTTGGAAGATGAAAGAGCCAATGGACTTGTAAATTTTGCCTGTGCGGTGGATTTTATTCAGCAGGAATATGGACGGGGAGTGTTTGTAAGTTATTGCAATAAAGGGCAGAATCCGGCCATACACAGGGGAACAAGGCTGTTTGCACATCAGTCGTATTCTGCTGATTTATATAGTATTGACCAAAATTTTTATGGGGAATATGTCAATGGGCAGTTTGTGATTAATGAAAGATATTCCGCCGGAAAAACAGGCTATTCCAGGCTTGGGGAGCTAGGGCAAAAGCCGGAAGAATTATGCATGAATACGGAAACGAGAGTTTTATGGATTCAACCTTATGTAGGAATCACATATCCCGCATTAAAAGAGAATATAGGGGCGGTGCTGCTGGATAGCTATCATTCCGGAACGATTGGAATTCATAGGGAGCTTGTGGATTTTCTGGAGGAGGCACAAGAAAAGCATATACCTGTGTGGCTTACGGGATTTCCTGGGGAGGAACACGCATACGAAACGATTCGGGAGTATGAGAGACTTGGTATCCGGGTACTTCCAAAAATGTCTGCCATCTCTGCTTATTGTAAGCTGTGGCTCGCTGCCGGAAATGGTATGGACATAGAAAAAGTAATGACGTCTTGTATTGCAGAAGATTTTATTTGATGAAAAGAGGGTATTAATTTGGCGAGAAAACATAAAAAACCAAGGACAAAAAAACAAAAATTTTTAAGGGTTATGAAATACATTTTATTAGCACTTTTATTGATTGTAGCTGCAATCGGAATCCGATATGGAGCAATTATCCTTAAGTATAAAAGTGAAGCTGAGAAATTAGTGGATGAAAAAGGCAGAGCTGCGTTTACCGAATCGCTTACCACCATAGTTTATGATGCAGATGGGGAGGAACTGGCACAATTTAGCTCTGCGAAGAATTCTTATTATATTACGATTGATGAGATTCCTTATATGGCGCAGAAAATATTTATTGCCATTGAGGATAGAAGCTTTTATGAGCATTCCGGTGTTGATTATTCAGCGGTGGCAAGAGCCGTACTTGCATTGATACAGAATGAAGGGGAAGTGACGCAGGGTGGAAGTACCATTACCCAGCAGCTGGCGAGAAATATTTTTTTAAGTCATGAGGTTTCTCTGGAACGTAAGATTAAGGAAGTGTTTATTGCAAGAAAAATAGAAAAGGAATACTCAAAAGAAGAGATTTTAGAATTTTATATTAACGATATTTACTTTGCAAATGGATTTTATGGTCTTGAGGCGGCATCAAAGGGATATTTCGGAAAGAGTGCAGTAGATCTGAGTCTGTCTGAACTGGCTTTTGTGTGCTCCATACCCAATAATCCCACACTATATGATCCTTTAGTAAATTTTGAAAATACCATGAAGCGGCGGGATCGCGTGTTAAAACAGTTGTATGAGCTGGGTTATATTGAACAGCAGACCTATCAGGAAGCGCTGGAGGAAGAAATCGTTTTATCTCCTGATGTAAAAACCATCAATAGTAATTATGCGGAGACTTTTATTCGTTATTCGGCCACCATTGAGCTGATGAGATTGAATGGATTTGAGTTTAAGAATTCCTTTAACAGTGATGCGGAAGAAGAGGAATATGAGAAACAGTATGATGAGCAATACGGTGAATGTAATAAGATGCTTTTTACAGGCGGTTATCGTATCTATACAACGATAGATATGGGCATTCAGGAATTGCTTCAGGACACTCTGGATGATACTTTAAGTGCAAGTCAGGAAATGGGAGATTCGGGTACCTATGCATTTCAGGGAAGTGCAACCTGTATCGATAATTCTACCGGTTATGTGGTAGCAATCGTGGGTGGCAGGAATCAGGATACTGGAGGTTATACCCTTAACAGAGCATATCAGAGTTTCAGACAGCCGGGGTCATCCATTAAGCCTATTTTAATCTATGCTCCGTTATTTGAAAAGGATTATACACCGGATAGTATTGTAAAAGATACAGAGATTGAAGGAGGACCGGTAAATTCACCAAATGTTTACTCTGGTTCCATTACGGTGCGGAAAGCCATTATTACATCTAAAAATACAGTTCCGTGGAAGTTATTTGAAGAAATGGGGTATAATCATTGCATCGACTATCTTCTGAAAATGAACTTTTCCCATATTGTAGAGGATGATTACACACCTGCCATGTCTATTGGTGGAATGACATATGGTGTTTCTACTTATGAGATGGCGGCAGCATATGCGACTTTGGCCAATAAGGGCGTTTATCGGAATCCGACCTGTATCAGGAAGATTGAAGATTCTTTTGGTACAGTTATTCTGGATAATGGTGAAAATGATAAAAATTCTGAAAGGATTTACGAAGAGAAAGCTGCATTGATGGTGACAGATTGTATGAAAGATGTGCTTACCCGGGGAACGGGAAAGAGTTATAATGTGGATACTGCAATTTGTGCAGCCAAAACAGGAACGACAAATGATAATAAAGATACCTGGCTGGCTGGGTTCAGTCATTATTATACAACTGCAGTGTGGTGCGGATATGATATGCCAAAGGAAATCGAAGGCGATCTGGTAAAATCTTCAGGAAATATCTGGCATGATTTTATGGAAGCGTTACATGAATCCTTAAATGAGGTTGATTTTGAATCTTATTATGAAGTGGACCATAATAAGGATGAGAATCAGAGTAGTGGTCAGAATCAGGAGGAAACGTCAGAATCAGAGACGAAAGAAACGGTTTCTCATGGTGCCAATGAGTATTATACGGAGGCTGAGACTACCACAGAGGCAGAAACTACCACAGAGAATTTGGAAGAGGAAACAGAGACAGAGGAAGAGGTTACCACCGGTGATTTCTCTGGTGAGATAGTCACTACAGAACCGCCGGAGATTATCACAACTACAGGACAGGATTTAAGCGGAGAAGAAAGTACTACGTTGCCTGTGCCAGAAGAATAGATGGATTAAATAAAGAGGAACCCCGGTTAATTGAAACCGGGGTTCCTCTTTCCTATGCAATCACTCTTTCAGAGTGGTTACATTTACCGAACAAAGTGTCTTATATGCGCTTTGCGCAAAAGAGTGTCGAATACACTTTGTTCTACACTTGATTATTTGCTTTCTGGTGTATGCCATTTCCATTCACGAACTTCTGGAAGGTCTTCTCCGTATGTTCCGATGTATGCCTTGTGAGCTACAAGAGTATCATGCATCTTCTGGATGAGGTGAGATCCCTTATTTCCAACCTGTGGTAAGTTGTTGATAACATCTTCAACAAGGTGGAATCTATCGATCTCATTCTGAACTCTCATATCGAATGGAGTTGTGATAGTACCTTCTTCATGATAACCATGAACATGTAAGTTCTTGTTCTCTCTGAAGTATGTTAATTCATGAATTAATGTTGGGTAACCATGGAATGCGAAGATAATTGGCTTATCCTTTGTGAAGATAGCATTATATTCAGCATCTGTTAATCCATGAGGATGATCTGTATGAGGTGTTAACTTCATTAAGTCAACAACGTTTACAAAACGAACCTTAACATCTGGTAATTCATCTCTGATGATTGTTGTAGCAGCTAATGCTTCTAATGTAGGTGTATCACCACAGCAAGCGATTACAACGTCTGGATCTTCACCCTGATCGTTTGAAGCCCAATCCCAAATGCTTACACCCTGTGTACAGTGCTTAACAGCCTGATCCATTGTTAACCACTGGAAGCTTGGATGCTTGGAAGCAACAATAACGTTAACGTAATTCTTGCTCTTGATACAATGATCGAAGCATGATAATAAGCAGTTAGCATCTGGTGGAAGGTACATACGAACAACGTCTGCCTTCTTATTAGCGATATGGTCTAAGAAACCTGGATCCTGATGTGTAAATCCGTTATGATCCTGCTGCCATACGTTTGATGTAAGGATTAAGTTAAGAGATGCAATAGGAGCTCTCCAGTTAAGTGCTGAAGTGATCTTTAACCACTTAGCATGCTGAGCACACATAGAATCTACAACTCTGATGAATGCTTCGTAGCTTGCGAAGAAACCATGACGACCTGTTAACAGATATCCTTCTAACCATCCTTCACACATATGCTCGCTTAAGTAACCATCCATGATACGTCCGTCTACTGACATATGCTCATCGTTTGGAAGGCTGTCTGCATTCCAAGCTCTGTCTTCAACTTCGAAAGCGTGATAAAGTCTGTTTGACATAGATTCATCAGGTCCGAAGATACGGAAGTTACGAGCATCTTTATTTAACTCTAATACGTCTCTTACATAAGCACCAAGTTCGATCATATCCTGAGCCTTTACAGCACCTGGAGCTGTAACATCAACACCATACTTTGTAAAGTCAGGTGTACGTAAGTCTCTTAACAGTAAACCACCATTTGCATGTGGGTTAGCACTGATTCTATGATCACCCTTAGGAGGGATATCTCTTAATTCAGGAATTAACTGATAATCCTCTGTAAATAACTCTTCTGGCTTGTAGCTTAATAACCACTCTTTTAAGATATCAAGATGCTCTGGCTTCTCCATTGTGATAGGTACCTGATGAGCACGGAAAGAACCTTCGATAGTCTCACCGTCAACAACCTTAGGACCTGTCCATCCCTTAGGAGTTCTCATAACGATCATTGGCCAGAATGGTCTCTTTGTATTGCCGTTTTCACGAGCATCCTTCTGAATAGCAAGGATTTCTTCGATACACTTATCAACGGCTTCAGCCATCTTCTTATGAACAGCCATGTTATCATCTTCAGCTGTCTTTTCAACGAAATATGGCTTCCAGCCACATCCATGGAAGAAGCTTTCTACTTCATCATGTGAAATGTGAGAAAATACTGTAGGGTTGCTGATCTTATACTCATTTAAGTGTAAGATAGGTAATACAGCACCATCTGTAGCTGGGTTTAAGAACTTATTTGAATGCCAAGCTGTAGCAAGAGGACCAGTTTCAGCCTCACCATCACCAACGATTACAGTTGTGATTAAGCCTGGGTTATCAAATACAGAACCAAAAGCATGAGCGATTGAGTAACCAAGTTCTCCACCTTCGTTGATAGAACCAGGAGTTTCTGGAGCAACGTGGCTTGAAATTCCACATGGGAATGAGAACTGCTTGCAAAGTCTTGTCATACCATCTTTGTCAAGGCTTACGTTTGGATAAATCTCGCTGTAGTGTCCCTCTAAGTAAGAGTTAGCTACGAAGAAGTTTCCGCCGTGACCAGGACCTGAAATTAATACCATATCAAGGTCGTACTTGTTGATAGCTCTGTCCATATGAGCATAAATGAAGTTCTGTCCTGGAACTGTTCCCCAGTGACCAACGATTTTTTTCTTTACCTGATCTCTTGTTAAAGGCTCACGTAAAAGTGGATTCTCTAACATATACAGCTGAGCTGCTGCAAGGTAGTTAGCGGCACGCCAATAAGCGTCTAATTTCTCAAGATATTCCTGAGAGTTGAAATCTGTGTTTGCCATTTTAATTTCTCCTTGTGTTATATTTTTTTAGCAGAATTCTTCATAAGAGAATTAAGCTAAGGGTTAACATTTACTATTGCAATTTCCGTTAATCAGAAATACACAACCATACATTATATATCATAATCTATTTTTGCAAATTTTTAAAGAACAATTTTAAAAAAAATCCAAAATTCTTTTAATTCGACAAAAATGTATTGAAAAAAATACAATATGATGTGCAAAACGACTAATTTTGTTCTGCTTTATATGCATTTACCAGTTTATGGATACGTTTTACAGGATTTAAAAGCTCGCTCATTGTAGCATCGTGATTTAATGTATCGATAATAAGTGCAATATATTTACTCATATCACAGTCAATGTAATATGGTTTGCTTAAAAGCTCCGGTGTCTGGTAGGTAAGATTAGTAGTAAGGATTTTGTCAATCAGACCTTCTTCATAGGCTGCGTCAAACTTATCGAGGCCATTTGTAAACAGACCGAAAGTAGCAGCTACAAAAACACGTTTTGCTTTTCTTTCTTTTAATTCTTTTGCCACTTCAAGAACACTTTCTCCTGAGGAAATCATATCATCGATAACAATCACATCCATACCTTCCACGGAAGAACCAAGGAATTCATGAGCTACAATCGGATTTCTTCCGTTTACCACACGGGCATAGTCCCGTCTCTTATAGAACATACCCATATCAAGACCAAGAACATTTGCCAGGTAAACCGCACGGCTTGTACCGCCTTCGTCAGGACTGATTACCATCATGTGCTTAGAATCAATCTGCAAATCTTTGACTTCTCTTAACAGTCCTTTCACAAACTGATATCCAGGCTGTATAGTTTCAAAACCCTTCAAAGGAATAGCATTCTGGACGCGGGGATCATGAGCATCAAAAGTGATTATGTTTTCCACACCCATATTTGTCAACTCTTGAAGTGCCAGTGCACAGTCAAGAGATTCTCTGTTTGTTCTCTTATGCTGGCGGCTTTCATACAGGAAAGGCATAATTACATTAATTCTTCGTGCTTTTCCACCAACTGCGGCAATGACACGTTTCAAATCCTGATAATGATCATCCGGAGACATTCTGTTTGTGTGTCCACATAAAGAATAAGTCATGCTGTAATTTCCTACATCTACTAAAATGTATAAATCGTCACCTCTGACAGTCTCGTTGATAATTCCCTTTGCTTCACCGGACCCGAATCTTGGGACCTTTGCGCTTACTAAATAAGAATCTTTCTGATATCCTGCAAATGCGATAGTATGAGTATAAGCTCCGGTTCTGTTTCTGCGCCATTCTGCAATGTATTTGTCCACTTTCTCACCAAGCTGTTTACAGTTGTCCATACTGATGATGCCCAGTGAACCGACAGGAACAGTTTCCAAATTCTTTTCTTCTGGCATGATAAATCCTCCATGTATATTGATATTCTAGAACTCTTTTATATCATTATATCCTAATGAAGTCAAGTATATAACGATATGAAATATGTGCTTGCTTTATTGTAATGATTGCAGAATTCTTAAATCTTTTCCGAATATTTTAAGCAGTTTATAATTGCTGGCAATTCTTGAAAAAACGCGGTCAGAATAAAGATCCCGCAAACTTGATAAAGGCAGGTTTGTGGAAATAATAACTGATTTTTTGCGGTTAAATCGTTCATTGATGCATTGAAACAGTGCGGATGCGGTAAATGAATTAGCCACTTCGGTGCCAAGATCATCAATAATCAGCAAATCACAATCATAAAGATCCCGCTGTACCGTGCTTTCGTATGTGGAAAGATTTACTCCTTTATTAAAAGAAGCATCTGCAAGGACTTCAAAAAAACGTACCGCAGACATATAAATAACGGAACAGGAAGAATCAATCAGTTCCTTCGCAATACAGTTTATTAAAAAGGTTTTTCCAACGCCAGCTGCACCATAAATAAAAAGATTCTGACTGCCTTCATGGAAATTATTGACAAATTCCCGGCAGGTATTCAGTGTGTTTATAATATTCTGGCGGGCGGAAAGCCCCGTATTTTTATCAATCAAATCATCAGGATAAAGATCTGTGCGGAATGTGGAAAAATTTTCTTTATCTACAAGCTCTTTCAGATTTGACTGTTCATACAAAATCTGAATGATTTTTGCACGCATACAGCTGCACATCTCATGCTCTTTATAACCGGTATCCTGACATTCCCTGCAGTGATAACGCATGGAAAGATAGTCTTCTGCAAATCCATGCTCCTTTAACAGTTTTGCTTTTGTTTCCGAAAGGGCATGAAGCTGTTTTTGATAATTAAAAGCCTGTTGTTCTTCTGCGGGAAGAAGCTTTGCCTTTGCCTGCCGGATGGAAATTTCCACAATACGGTTCTGGATATCCTGAATGGCAGGAACTTTTTCGTATACTTCCGCCACACGTCTGTCGCGGTCATGGACATCCTCCAGACGGAGCTGGTCGTAGCTGCGGATAATTTCATTATATTGTTCGTTTGTAAGCCCCATATGGTCCCTCCTTTAAGTATGCTTCTTTAATAAGGCTTTTTCCAGCTCGTTAAAATCATATTCCCGCTGAGGAAAATTTGTAAATGCAGTTTTCTTTACAGGGGGTGACTGCCGGTTAGAAGCGTTTTGCGTTTCTTTTCTCTTTTCATGGACAGAATCTAAACGGTGCAGATCAGCCATAGATTTCACATCATTTTCTTTCCATCTTTTTAAGATTGAATCTGCATATTTAAAACTCGGCTGATGAATGGTATTAATTGTCCGGTTGCAGGCTTCCAGTATCATATCAAGACTGAATCCGTATTGGTTTGTCCATTTGGAAATAAAATCCTGCTCGGCCTGTGCGGGAACTCTGCCGGAAATGCCAAACGCCTTTAAAATGGAAAAATAAGTGTTTGAAAAACTATTTACATATTCTTTTGCCTGACTGCGTGTAGTGATGCCTGCTTCATGCCAGGCAAGAGCAACCTTTTCTATGTAGTGGAATTCTTTATGATTATTTGTCGCACAATATTCTAAAAGATATTCAATTAAATCAGCAGAAAAATTCAGTTGGTCATAAAAATAAATAATAGTGTTCATTTCTGTAACATTTAAAGTTTTTCCCATATATGCCTGGGCAATGCCGAAAAGCTCTTTCATCTCGGAACAGTTAATCAGTTCTGTCAGACGCTCCTTTGAAACTGCCGGAGATTTCTGTGTGAAATCTGATGCCTGGGCTGATGTGGCAGACATTTCCTGGGCAGAATCCCGGGTCACAGACGGAATCTCATTTAATTGAATTGCCGTCAGTGTATGATCGGAAAATTCCAGAGAGAGAAGTCCGGCATTTTCCCAATACTTTAATGCACGCAGAATATCTTTTTCTGTACAGTCAAAGACATCTGCAAAATGACTGGTAGATAATGCAGCCTTCAGAGCGGGTTCTCCCATACATCTTAAAAGGTAAAGATATATTTTTACATATTCCCCATTGGCATTAATCATATAATTGTCAATAAAAGTGTTTTTTAACAGAGTAACACCTGTATGAATATTTTGTTTTAAACAGATACTGCTCATAAATTGCCTCCTGATCTTTTAAGCAGACATGCTTTCGAATATACACATAGTAACATAGATTTGAATTTATGAAAATGGTAAATTTTACAGAAGATTTCACATGAAAAGTATCCACAAAATGAGTACATAATGTGGAAAAGTGGAAAAAAAAGTGGAAAAATTATAAAAACGTGAAAAAATAGCCATTTTGTCATTTTTGTAAAATGTGTGTAAATAAAAAATATATCCACATTCATTTTCGCACTAAAATGGTGGAAAAAAATGTGGATATGTGGAAAACTTTTTATTTAAGAAGATCTTCACCGATATTTACAACATTTCCGGCTCCCATAGTTATCAACAAATCATCGTGTAAACAATTTTTTAGTAAAAATTGTTCAATAGATGGAAAATCAGGAAGGTAATAAGCATCTACTCCCATGCTTATTAGTTTTTTTGCCAGAAGCTCGGAACTGACGCCGAGATTGTCAGTTTCCCTTGCAGCATAAATATCAGCAAGAACTACATGATCTGCAGCAGACAATGCCTCTGCGAACTGGTCGAATAAAGCCTTGGTTCTTGAGTAGGTATGAGGCTGAAAAACACACCAGATGTCTTTGTGCGGATAATTTTGTGCTGTTTTTAATGTAGCCGTAATTTCATCCGGATGATGTGCGTAATCATCCACAATTGTAATACCGTTTACCTTTCCTTTATATTGGAAACGGCGGTCTGTTCCTGTGTAAGAAAGAAGACCGGATTTGATGATATCTAAGGAAAGATTCATGTTTTGCCCTACTGCAATGGCTGCCAGGGAGTTGTATACATTATGCAGTCCCGGAACAGCAAGTTCGATATCTGTCACAGGCTGGTTGTCTTTTAATAAGGTATAATGGCAGCATCCCTTGTCATTGTAAGTAATATCTGTGGCAGAGTAATTGCTTTTTTCAGGGTCAGAGCCAAAGGTAATGATATGACAGGCAAGATCTCCGGTAAAATAATCTACCTGCTCAATGTCGCTACTGATGATGACGTAACCATTTTCAGGGACCAGTCTGGCGAATTCTTTAAAACTGTGCCGGATATCATCAATATCTTTAAAGAAATCAAGATGATCTTCTTTGACATTTAAAATAACAGCGGTAGTTGGAAAGAATGACAGAAAACTGTTTGTATATTCACAGCTTTCATTGATGAAATTTTCGGAATGACCAATACGGAGATTTCCGCCAATCGAAGGAAGCATGCCTCCCACAAGAATAGTGGGATCACAATTGCCTGCAAGGAGAATGTGGGAAATCATAGATGTAGTTGTGGTTTTTCCGTGGGTACCTGCTACATTGATGGCATTCTTATATTCTTTCATGATTAAGCCCAGAAAATCAGCACGGACCATAGTAGGAATACCTGCATTTTCTGCGGCTTTCAGCTCGGGATTGTCAGGGTGTATTGCTGCTGTATAGACAACTAAATCAATATCAGGAGTAATATTTTCTGCACGTTGACCATATAATATGCTAGCACCTGAATTTGCGAGACGGATTGTAAGCTCATTTTCTTTCGAGTCAGAGCCGGTGACAGTAATTCCTTTTTCCAGAAGGATTTCGGCAAGTGCGCTCATGCTGATACCGCCGATACCGATAAAATGGACTTTTTTTAATTTATTTAAACTGGTGTTTTGCATGATGAAATTTTCCCTCCATTTTTTCAAAACTTAATCTTGATTTAATGATATTTTATTATACTACGAAATAAATAAAATGCAATTTGGAAATCAAGAAAATAGAAAAGTATGAAGAATTGGGCAAAATGACAAATAATTCCAGAAAATACAAAAAAAATTAGGCAATATATCAAAAAAAGAGCTTTTATTTTCAGGAAATTATGTTATAATAGGTGCATAGACAGTTCTGCAGTACACAGATTCTATACTGAGGACTGAGGACTTGAATCATATCTTATGTATAAAGGGAATATAATAAGATAAATATAACAGCGAGGTGATAGCGTGATTAAAAAAGAAATGATAGCCATGTTATTGGCTGGAGGACAAGGAAGCAGGCTTGGGGTGTTGACATCCAAGGTTGCCAAGCCGGCAGTTTCATTTGGAGGAAAGTATCGGATTATTGATTTCCCGTTAAGTAATTGTATTAATTCCGGTGTTGATACGGTAGGTGTCCTGACACAGTATCAGCCATTGAGATTGAATTCTCATATAGGAATTGGTATACCTTGGGATCTTGACCGGAATATCGGAGGTGTGTCTGTTCTTCCGCCATATGAAAAAAACGGAAACAGTGAGTGGTATACGGGTACAGCAAATGCAATTTATCAGAATTTGGATTATATGGAACAGTATAATCCGGATTATGTTTTGATTTTGTCAGGCGACCACATTTACAAAATGGATTATGAACTTATGCTTGATTATCATAAGTCCAATAATGCATCAGTGACGATAGCTGCTATGCCGGTACCTATTGAGGAAGCAAACAGATTCGGTATTGTCGTTACCGATGAGGAAAATCGTATTACAGATTTTCAGGAGAAACCGGACGAGCCTAAGAGCAATCTTGCATCTATGGGTATTTACATATTTAACTGGCAGGTGTTAAAGGATGCACTGATAAAGTTAAAGAATCAGAGTAATTGCGATTTCGGAAAACATATTATCCCGTATTGCTTCGAACAGGGAAACCGTATTTTTGCTTATGAGTACAACGGATATTGGAAAGATGTAGGAACATTGGGCTCTTATTGGGAAGCTAACATGGAATTGATTGATATTATTCCGGTATTTAATCTTTATGAAGAGTTCTGGAGAATCTATACAAAGAGTGATACACTTCCACCGCAGTACATTGCGGAGTCAGCTAAGATAGAGAGAAGTATTATCAGCGAAGGCTGCGATATATCCGGAGAGGTATATAATTCCGTTATAGGGGCAGGTGTTGTGATTGAAGAAGGAGCAGTAGTGCGTGATTCAATTATAATGAAGGATACTGTGATTTCGAAAAATACCAAGATTTACAAATCAATTATTGCAGAACAGGTAGTAGTAGATGAAAATGTAGAGATGGGTGTTGGTGAAGAAGCACCATCGAAACTGAATAAAAAGGTATATGCATTTGGGCTTGCTACTATTGGTGAGAAAACTTATATACCAAAGAACGTGAAGATAGGAAAAAATACAGTGATTATGGGACAGACTGAACCTGAAGATTATCAGGATGGAGTGCTTGAAAGCGGAGATTATATTATTAAGGCAGGTGATATGTAATGAGAGCGATAGGAATTATTCTTGCAGGTGGAAATAACAAAAAGATGAAGGAGCTTTCTTACAAAAGGGCAATTGCAGCTATGCCTATCGCAGGAAGCTATCGGGCAATTGATTTTGCACTTAGTAATATGTCGAATTCACATATTCAGAAGGTCGCAGTACTGACTCAGTATAATGCAAAATCATTAAATGAACATTTAAGCTCATCCAAGTGGTGGGATTTTGGTAGAAAGCAGGGTGGCTTGTATGTATTTACACCATCTATAACAGCAGATAACGGATACTGGTACAGAGGTACAGCAGATAGTATCTATCAGAATATTAGTTTCTTGAAAAAGAGTCATGAACCATATGTGGTGATTGCACCGGGTGATGGAATTTATAAGCTGGATTTCAATAAGGTTTTGGAATATCATATTGCAAAACGTGCAGATATTACCGTGGTATGCAAGGACATGCCGCAGGGATCTGATTTATCAAGATTTGGTGTGGTTACCATGAATGAAGACAGCCGGATTATGAATTTTGAAGAGAAGCCGATGTCTACCCAGTCGCATACTGTATCTACCGGTATTTATATCGTAAGAAGAAGACAGCTGATCGAATTGATTGAAAAATGTGCTGAAGAGGAGAGATATGATTTCGTATCTGATATCCTGATTCGATATAAAGGTATTAAGAAGATATACGGATATAAGATGGATTCCTATTGGAACAATATAGCATGTGTAGATTCTTATTATAAGACAAATATGGATTTCCTGAAGAAAGATGTAAGAGATTATTTCTTCAGACAATATCCGGATGTATATTCAAAAGTGGATGATCTTCCACCGGCAAAATATAATCCGGGGGCAGAGGTTAAGAACAGTCTGATATCCAGTGGCTGTATTATCAATGGAAAGATTGAGAATTCCATATTATTTAAGCAGGCTTATATAGGCAATAACTGCGTGATAAAAAATTCAATTATATTAAATAATGTCTATATCGGAGATAATACTGTGATAGAAAACTGTATTGTGGAAAGCAACGGTTCTATCCGATCAAATGCAGAATATATTGGGGATTCTGATCAGACACCAAAAATTATTCTGGACAAAAATGATCGATTTTTAATGATGTAGAAAGTTTTTGACCGGAGGGAAAAAAGTATGCAAATTACAGATGTGAGAGTGAAGAAAGTAAATAAAGAAGGAAAAATGAAAGCAGTGGTTTCTATCACTATCGATAATGAATTTGTAGTTCATGATATTAAGGTGATAGAAGGAGATAAGGGATTGTTTATTGCAATGCCAAGTAAGAAAGCTGCAGATGGGGAATATAGGGATATTGCTCATCCGATTAATTCAGATACAAGAGATAGAATTCAAAAAGAAATTTTGGAAAAATATGAAATAGCGTTATCAGAAGAAGATTAGTTTCTTACTCCTTTCTTTTTAGGCTCCGGCAGATGCCGGAGCCGCTTTTTGTGTTATAGGAAATTCCTATGAAATCTCTAATCTACGACAGGTATATTTTTTATGATGTTTTCCATTGCATCCAGTATCGCCGGTGTACCGATGAGGGTTTTGCGGGGGATATATTCAAAGTAAGGATCTTTTCCGCCCACAAATTTTAATTCTCCGCGATACAGAGCGATAAAATCGCCGATTTTATCAACGGCAATCGGAGCTTTTTCAAACATGTTGAATTTTAGCCGGTTTTTATCACCACTGATTTCAATAATTCCTGCTTCATGGGCGGCTGATTTTAATAGTGATACTTTAAGCAGGTTTTCTACAGGAGTAGGAATATCACCAAAACGGTCTGTCAGTTCATCCTGCATATCCTGATATTCTGTAATATTTTCAATGGATGCAATACGCTTGTAGATGTTGAGCTTTTGCAGCTCATTGCCAATATATTTTGGCGGAATATAGGCGTCTATTTTTACATCAATCAAAGTTTCAAAAACAGTGTCCGGCTGTCTTTCGCCTTTTAAAAGGAGCACGGCTTCGTTTAACATTTTACAGTAAAGGTCGTACCCCACAGCTTCCATATGTCCATGCTGCTGGGCACCAAGAATATTTCCTGCACCACGGATCTCCAAATCACGCATGGCTATTTTGAATCCGGAACCCAGATCAGTAAATTCCCGTATGGCGGCTAAACGTTTTTCAGCAACCTCTTTTAACATCTTGTTGCGCCGGTACATAAGAAATGCGTATGATGTGCGGTTAGAGCGGCCTACACGGCCTCTGAGCTGGTAAAGCTGGGAAAGTCCGAGCTGGTCAGCATCATGAATAATCATGGTATTTACATTGGATATATCCAGTCCGGTTTCGATGATTGTGGTGGATACCAGTACATCGATTTCCCCGTTGATAAATTCGTACATAATTTCTTCCAGTTTACGCTCGCTCATCTGACCATGGGCATATCTGACTACAGCATCAGGCACAAGATTTTGAATCTCGCTGGTAATTTCATCAATATTATTTACCCTGTTATAAACATAATAAACCTGTCCGTTTCGGGCAAGCTCACGGTTAATGGCTTCACGGATCATCTCCTCGTTGTATTCCATAACATAGGTCTGAATCGGGAGACGATCTACAGGAGGCTCTTCTAACACACTCATATCGCGGATACCGATGAGACTCATATGGAGCGTCCGCGGAATCGGAGTGGCAGAAAGGGATAGCACATCAATATCCGATTTTAATTGTTTGATTTTTTCTTTGTGGGATACACCAAAACGCTGTTCCTCATCAATAATCAGAAGCCCTAAATCTTTAAATAAAATATCTTTGGATAAGAGACGGTGGGTACCGATTACAATATCTACATGGCCGCTTTTCAATCCGGCTATAGCATGCTTTTGTTGTGCCGGAGTACGGAAACGGCTCATCAGTTCAATCGTCACCGGAAAGTCTTTCATTCGCTGGGTAAAGGTATTGTAATGCTGCTGTGCCAGAATAGTAGTAGGAACAAGGAAAGCCACCTGTTTTCCGTCCTGTACAGCTTTGAATGCAGCACGAATGGCGACTTCTGTTTTTCCGTATCCCACATCTCCACAAATCAGACGATCCATAATTTTTTTGGACTCCATATCTTTTTTTGTATCTTCAATGGCTGATAACTGGTCATCTGTTTCTGTATATGGAAATAATTCCTCGAATTCTGTCTGCCATACAGTATCCGGACTATATTGAAATCCGGATTTTGCCTGACGTTCGGCATAAAGTTTTACAAGGTCAACGGCAATATCCTTTACGGCACTGCGGACCTTGGACTTGGTTTTTGACCATTCCATTGTGCCGAGTTTGTTTAATTTCAATTTTGGACTATCGCTATCCAGGCTATTGCCGGAATGTTTTTGGATTAAGTCCAGCTGCGTGGCAGGGACATACAGGTTACCTCCATCACCGTACTGGATTTTTATATAATCTCTAGTGGTTTTATCGATGACGATTTTTTCAATTCCCTGATAAATTCCAAGACCGTGATTTTCGTGGATTACATAATCACCAATTTTCAATTCGGCAAATTCACTGATTTTTTCGCCAGAATATTTTGCCTTTTTCTTCTTTTTCTTTTTGACAGGACCAAATACATCCGACTCGGAAATAACGGTAAATTTAATCATAGGGTATTCAAACCCCCGATGGATATTTCCGGCAGTCAGCATAATTTCTCCCGGCTGAAGGATACGTTCACTATCGTCTGAATGGAAAGCATTTAAGGAGAAATCATGAAAAAGGGTGTCCGCCATACGGATGGCTCTTGAGCGGGAACCACACATGATAATGACTCGCCATCCCTCTTTTTTGTAGCGTTCTAAATCCTTTACCAGCAGTTCGAAGCTGTTATTATAGGGATTCATATTTCGCATGGAAATATAATAGTTATCTTTTACATTAAAAAACTTAAATTTCTGATCTAGTGTAGTAAGAAGAACAGAACGAAGGGAGGACAGTTTGGTAAATACATCTGCGGTAGATAAAAATACCGAAGTTTGTCCTGCAAGTACATATCCGCCTTCTAAACGATTCATCATACTTTCGCGGAATTCTGTTTCTACTGCTTCTGCACGCTCCTGAAGCCTTACAGGTTCATCTAAAAACAGAATGGTGTCGGAAACTGGAAAATAATCCAGTAAACAGGATGTGTCAGGATAAAAATATGGCATAAAATTATCCAAAAATACACCGGTTCTGGATATGGATAATCGTTCTGTAAATTCTTTGACTGTTACGGCCAAACGATGAGCTGCCTCTGTTTTGAAATCTCTTCGCAGAGTTTCCTCGGTTGTTTCCAGTTCTTTAAGAATTTTTCTGATCCCTGCCTGAATTTCGTCAGGACTGAGGATATATTCGGATGCAGGATATATGGTAATTTCATCCACGTTTTCTATGGTCCTCTGACTTAGGGCGTCAAAAGAACGTATGGAATCAATGGTATTATCCCAAAGCTCGACTCGATAAGGCACATCTCCTGTCAGAGGAAAAATATCTATAATTCCGCCTCGAATGGCGAACTGACCTGCAAGCTCTACCTGATCTGTCCGCTCGAAACCTGAGTTAATCAAAGTAGCAGTAAGTTCCCCGATATCAATCGTATCATCGTAGGAGATGTGTAACACATGTTCGCGGATGATACTCAAAGGAACCAGACGATCCATTAATCCGTCGATGGTAGTAATCAGGGTGAAAGGCTGCCCGTCAATCAGATGAGACAGGGCATCTAAACGCTGCTTGATAATCAGATCTCCATAGGCATCTGCTGAAAAGAAAATAAAATCCTTTGCGGGATAATAAAAAGTATTTCGGTCAAAGGATTTCATGTCTTCGTATATTTCTCTTGCTCTTGTATCGTTATATGTGATTATTAATTTGTAAGGAAATACATTTCCAAGGGCAGCAGCAAGATGGATTTTGCCGGAATCGGCAGCTCCGGTTACCTGAATTGGTTTTAGAGAGCTGCCGTTAAAACTGTCTGT
>JAXFDY010000196.1:0-3391 GCA_034172985.1 Lachnospiraceae bacterium | reverse complement strand
AGCTTCAACATTTTTTCCCGACGGTTATAAGTTTCAATATCCATAACAACCAGATCTCCTTCACCATTCTTTGTAAGGAATATCGGCTCTGCCGTTTTACGACACATATCTGCAATCTCGTTGTAGTTCTGGCGGATTGCTGCTGATGGACGAATATTCATATTTGCACCTCCTTAAAACAGTTGTGATAGTAATATTCTAACCATATTATACTCATTTCATACAACAAAGACAACGGATATAGAAAAATTTACATTTACAAGCCCATCATTTCTCTTACAACACGGTCTGCCATTTTGACCGCACCGTAATAAACAGTCCGCCTATCAGCGTGACCGCCCATAGCGGGATGCTCTCAAAAAATCCGCAGTCCTCAACGGCTTTCACGATTTCCTGCGGCAACACCGTCTGCTGTGCCGAGCCAAATCCTGCGGCATTCATAAACGTGGAAATCATACCCTGCACAATCTTAAACAGTGCCATCATCCTTTGGCAATGGCAAAGCGGATAAACAGCTTCAAGAGTCATTCTTCTGACATTCTTTCATAATATCCTTGTAATCACCTAACAGAAAAAGATAGAACATTTTTTGGTTTCTATCGTATATGGCAGCCTTATAAAAATGGGCCACATTTTCATATTCTATCTCTTTCGCTGCCTTGATTGCAATATCGGAAATATCAGCTCTTATAACTTTATTAGCATCTATCAGCTTTACTGCCTCCTCTGCAATTGCAATGCGCATTTCATACTCCTTGCAATGATATTTTCTTTCACAGCACACCTTATATAAATGTGGGTGATTATTTACATTTTCCTAAAATCACCAGAAAAAATCCAATCTGTTTTCTGTATTTCTGTCATTTGACTTAATTGTATTTCAACTGCTGAAATATATGATTTAAAATCCATCCTAATTTTATCTTCCTTTTATTTTAGTATTTCTTTGATATATTTTTCGTAAACATAAATACGATAACGCTGCTTATCGGATATTTCCCTGACTAGTCCATTTTTTTCTAAAATTCCAACAAATTTTGCAGCAGTATTATATGCAGTATTAAAATTCTTTTCAATGTCGCCAATTACAAAGATTGGATTGTCTTCCATAAAAATAATTATATCATGCAACATTTTCTCTGATTTTTCTTTACTTATAACAGCATATGCATCTTTTTCAATCATCTCCAGCTGCATAATTGTCTGATTCATTCGCACATATGACTGTTCCAAAGTTTTCAAAAAAAACTGAATCCAAATATCATAATTGCATTCCTCTCTTACTTTCTGCATCACTCTTTTTCTATCATCCTGCTTCTCAAATAGATACCTTGCAAATGGAATATAATAATTCGTTCCTATCCCCTGTTCCCGTAAAAAACTATTTAACAATACACTTGTCCATACTTCATTGTTCTCTTCATAAGGCATAATTGTCAGAAACTGATAACATAGGAAACCTGCTTTGATAATGACATCTGTTTCTCCGTTTTCACTTCTAAAATAATTGTATAAATCCAACATTAATTCCGAAATCCGTTCCGGTGCAGGTGGATTATAGCCTCTGATACTCACCCTTTTGATTTGTGTTTCTTCCCATTTCTGTTTTTCACGAAACTTTTGATTCTTTCCTTTCACTTTTCCAAGAAGTATCTCGCCTGCAGCAGGTACATTACCATTTGCCATACAGTCGTAAAATGATAGATATTTCTTCTTGTTGTCTGACTTTTGAATGCTAAATATATCTGTTAAACTTATCTGATAATCTTGATTTTCTAAAAGTGAAATTACTTCCTGCTTATAAAACTGCCTATTCTTTCCACTAAAATTACTTTCATGGAAAGCAAGTCCCTGCAAAACACCAATTTCTTTATAAACAGCCATCAAACGACTACTCAATTCACTTGATACAAATTGGTTATAGTCTATTGATGTAAGTGATGCTGGAATATATGTCCGATAATATAATCTGTCTTCAGGTTTCACACTACCTCTTTCATTCCGAATCACCTCATATTTTCCTGCCATATTTTCTTCCATAATATCATACATATGCAACCTACCTTTTCTCAATTCCTTCTAAAGCAGAAATTGATTCCAAAAAATGTTGTTCCACCGCCGTCAATTGTAGGTTCATTTTTTTAGAATATTTATCATATTCTTTGTGTGCTTTTTCAAGAGCCTGCTGATGTGACACCTTACCCTTATGCGTTAAAATATCTCGTCTTGTCATTTTTAAATAATCATCTATAGTCTCTATCCAATCCTTCATATACATAGTCTCATGGTTCATAGCTCGCAATTCTGCAATATCCAGATAAGCCGAAACAAGGCGTTCCAAAATGGCAATTTCTTCTTCATTCAAATAATTTTTTGCAATTTCTACATCAGATTTCTGTGGGAACGCACCATGCCAGTTTGTAAGTCCCATATACTCCTTATCGCTGTCCGCTCTTTCGTATATTACTTCTGCGGCAGTATGATGGTGTGCTGCCCAGTGCATCTTATTCTGAACCTGTTTAAAAAACTGTATGGAAATTTCAGATTTAGGGTCATAGTCAATGCTTGTTGCGTATATATCTAAAACTTTTCTCCAAAACACCTTTTCGCTCGCACGAATACTTCGAATGCGCGACAACAATTCTTCAAAATAATTTCCACCGCCCAGATTTTTCAATCTGTCATCATCCAGTGCAAATCCTTTTATCATATATTCCTTTAAAATTTTTAGTGCCCACTTACGGAACTGTGTACCTCGAAGAGATTTCACCCTGTATCCCACTGAAATAATAACATCTAAGTTGTAATATGCAATTTTTCTTTCTATATTTCTTCCACCCTCATTTTGAACTGTTGCAAAAAATGCAACAGCTGAATCCTGTTCCAATTCTCCTTCAGAAAAAATATTTTTAATATGTCGTGAAATTACAGATTTATCTCTCTGAAACAACTCGCACATCTGATTCAGATTTAACCATACTGTTTCTGAATCCATAGTAACTTCTATTTTTACTGTACCATCTTCTGTCGTATACATAAGTATCTCATTTTTATCCATACTAGTCTCCCAATTCATATTAAATCCTTTTCCATTTTCTGCTCTTGTTTACATTACTATTATATAAGTTTTATTTCATTTATTCAATATTTTTTGAAGTAAAAAAAATATCTATTCTTTTTAACATATAAAGAATAGATATTTTTAAAATTATATTCGTTTGTCTCATCCTTTTTATTCCGTCTCCAAAGGGATGAATCTGCCATATTCCTGAAGTGAACTTTGCAATATGACGAACAGCTTCATCTATGGTCAATCCTTCGTAGGAGAAGTTCTTCTCCTGTGAAAAATCATAGTCAAGTGTGGCTCGAATACTATCGAATGATGCATATA
>JAXFDY010000094.1:0-47863 GCA_034172985.1 Lachnospiraceae bacterium | reverse complement strand
AGGCTCCTCATTTGTGGCAACCATGGCCGGAATTACGGAGGTAAATCCACTCAGTCCTCATTATTACTGCGAATCCTGTCATTATAGCGAATTTGATTCGGAAGATGTGAAGAAATATGCAGGAGGTTCCGGGTGTGATATGCCTGACAAAGACTGCCCTGTCTGCGGAAAACCTTTAGTGAAAGCAGGATTTGATATTCCTTTTGAAACCTTTTTGGGATTTAAGGGAAATAAGGAGCCGGATATTGACCTGAATTTTTCCGGTGAATATCAGAGTAAGGCCCATGAATATACCGAAGTTATTTTTGGTAAAGGACAGACATTCCGGGCAGGCACCATTGGTACGCTGGCAGATAAGACGGCATATGGCTATGTGAAGAATTATTTTGAAGAGAGGGGAAAACATAAACGTCCCTGTGAGATTAACCGTATCGTGCAAGGGTGTGTCGGTGTCAGAAGAACTACCGGACAGCATCCCGGCGGTATCATCGTTCTTCCCTATGGAGAAGAAATTTATAAATTTACACCGATACAGCATCCAGCCAATGATATGACAGTCAAAACAATTACTACACATTTTGATTATCATTCGATAGACCACAATCTGTTAAAACTTGATATTCTGGGACACGATGATCCTACTATGATTCGTATGTTAGAGGATTTGACGGGGCTGCCGGCCACAACGATTCCACTGGATAGTAAAGAGGTTATGTCATTGTTCCAGTCTACGGAAGCACTGGGAATTAAACCGGAGGATATTGGCGGATGTAAATTAGGAGCATTAGGTATTCCTGAGTTCGGAACGGATTTTGCCATGCAGATGCTGATTGATACCCAGCCTACCACTTTTTCGGATTTGGTGCGTATCGCGGGATTATCCCATGGAACAGATGTGTGGCTGGGAAATGCACAGACGCTGATTAAAGAGGGGAAGGCAACAATTTCAACTGCTATTTGTACTCGTGACGATATTATGATATACTTAATCGGTAAGGGAATGGATAAGGAGTTGTCTTTCACAATCATGGAAGCAGTTCGAAAAGGGAAAGGATTAAAGCCTGAGTGGGAGGAGGCTATGACTGCAGCCGGAGTTCCTGACTGGTATATCTGGTCCTGTAAGAAGATTAAGTACATGTTCCCAAAGGCACATGCGGCGGCATATGTTATGATGGCATGGAGAATTGCATATTACAAGGTGTTTTATCCACAGGCGTTTTATGCAGCATTTTTTAGTATTCGTGCGTCGGCATTTAACTATGAGTTAATGTGTCAGGGGAGGGACAAGCTGGAATATTTCCTTGCAGAATTTCGGAAGAAAAAGGAAGCAGGAACGATTACACCAAAGGAGGAAGATACCATTAAAGATATGCGTGTCGTACAGGAGATGTACGCTAGAGGCTATGAGTTCCTTCCGATTGATCTGTATCGTTCAAAGGCTACAAAATTTCAGGTCATTGATGGAAAACTGCTGCCATCTTTAAGTACCATTGATGGAATGGGAGACAAGGCGGCAGAAGCAGTGGTAGATGCTGCGAAAGATGGAGAATTCCTTTCAAAGGATGATTTCAGACAGAGGACAAAAGTAAGTAAGACAGTCATCGACCTGATGAGCGATCTGGGTCTCTTCGGAGATTTGCCGGAAAGCAACCAGCTGTCACTGTTTGATTTATGTTAAGAGATAGAAAGAGGTTTGTAATGAGTGATTTAAAACCAATTAATGGGGGAAAAAAGAGTCGGGTTCTGGAGGAGAAACGATTGCAGGCAGAGCGTGAGAAAAAACGCAGACGCCAGGAAGAAATGAAACGCAGGAAGAAGAAACAGAGGATAAAACAGATTACTCTGCTGTCGGTACTGACGATATTTATTGTCGTCTGCATTGTTTTGATTACAATCAATGTAAAGTCTATATTAAAATCAGATGGGTCCGGCAGCAAGAATCATACCAGTACAGAGGAAGAGAGTACGAATCCGGAAGTAGTGTCTGATTCCATGGAATTGTCTGACATTGTTCTTACGGAGGATATGTATGTTTATGAAAATGATCCGGACATGATACAGAAGCTGAAGGACAGACTCTACAGCAGTGAAAATGAGGATCCGAAGCTGGAGTTTATCATTGAAAACGAGGCGGCATATCCGCCGGAAATGATAGAATTTCTCGTGAAGTATGAAGAAGTTCTGGATTTTGTACTGAAGTATCCGATAGAAATAAACGAGAATCACACCAGTCTTGTAGACGTATCCGGAGATTATACAAAGGGTACAGTGCCGACATTTATCCAGTGGGATGATCGCTGGGGCTATATCGAATATGGAGATAATGTCATAGGAGATTCCGGCTGTGGTCCAACCTGTCTTGCCATGGCAATCGTGGGGCTGACAGGAAGAAGTCAGTATACTCCGATTACGCTTTGTAAATTCGCGGAAGATAACGGATACTATGTAGACGGTGTAGGCACTTCATGGGATTTAATGAAAGGTGGCGTAGAAAAGCTTGGTCTGAATTCAGATCAGATCAGTATCAGTAAAGATTCAATCCGGCTGGCACTGAAAGAAGACAAGCTAGTTATTCTTAGTATGGGTCCTGGTATCTTTACTTATTCCGGACATTTTATCCTGATTTATAAGTATGAGGACGGAAAATTTTATGTAAAAGATCCGAATAGCCGTATACGAACAGACACAGGTTACACTTATGAGGAAATCAGTGATCAGATTAAGGGGGCCTGGGCAATATATGATGGAGAATAAGAGCATATGGATTGCATCACGATTAAACAGGTAAAAGAATTTATGGGAAAGCTTTTGATGAAAGAAGATTTTGACAAATATCTTCTGCAGGAAGCGGAAATCGTTACCTGCAATATATTCCGCATCGACGGTCATGTTCAGAAAGCGTTTTATTCCAATGAAGAATATGAGGAACTGGGAAAACCGGTTTTGACAAAATGGGAGAATATCAGGCCTTTTTGTTACGATATTATTAAAGGTCATAAAACGCCGGTACGGTTTAAAATTGTATTAAGGCTTAGTGATGAAGAAACAATTGCATTTATGGAAGAGACACAAAATGTGTTGTCCATTCAGGATGTGGGAGGACTGTATCTGAATCTTGTTTATGAAAAAGATGTTTTGAACTGCATCACGGGAACTTACCTTAATATTTTTACGATGGATAAAAGTCTGGAAAAGGCCTGGGACAAGAAAATACAAAAAGAAATAATGAATTTATAAATTATTAGCACTCAATAAAAATGAGTGCTAATTTTCTCTTGACATTTTGGATAAATAGATTTATGATAGGGGAGAACAGTTCAAAAGTGAACAATCTATTTACATAAATTTCAAAGGAGATGTTTTATAATGGCAATGCAACAGGGAAACTTATCAATTAACAGTGACAATATTTTTCCAATTATTAAAAAGTGGCTGTATTCAGATCACGATATCTTTTTCCGTGAGCTGATTTCTAACGGATGTGATGCAATCACTAAGTTAAAGAAGCTTGATATGATGGGTGAATATCAGATACCGGATGATCAGGAATTTAAGATTCGCGTGGTAGTCAATGATAAAGAAAAGACATTAAAATTTATCGACAATGGTCTTGGTATGACTGCAGAAGAGGTAGAAGAATACATTTGCCAGATTGCTTTTTCAGGTGCAGAAGCATTTTTGGAGCAGTACAAGGATAAGACAAATGAAGATCAGATTATCGGACATTTTGGTCTTGGTTTTTATTCTGCTTTTATGGTAGCAGACAGAGTGGAAATCGATACTTTATCCTATAAAGATGGCGCGAAAGCAGTTCATTGGGATTGCGATGGTGGTACGACTTATGAAATGGGAGACAGCACAAAAACAACAGTGGGCACAGAGATAACTCTTTATCTGAATGAAGATAGTGTAGAGTTTGCCAATGAATATCGTGCAAGAGAAGTGATCGAAAAATACTGCTCATTTATGCCGATTGAAATCTATCTTGAGAATGAGACAGCAGAACCTCAGTATGAGACAATTCCGGAAGATGAAGTGACAGAAAAGGATACTGTTATTGAAACCGTTGTAGAACCGGAAGAAACAGAAGAGAAAGAAAATGAAGACGGTACAAAAGAGACAGTAGTCATAAAGCCGGCACAGACAAAAAAGAAGATCCTGAAGAGACCGGTTGCATTGAATGATACAACACCTCTCTGGGCAAAACATCCAAATGAATGTACGGATGAGGAATATAAAGCTTTCTATACAAAGGTATTCCATGATTATAAGGAGCCGTTGTTCTGGATTCATCTGAACATGGATTATCCGTTTAATTTAAAGGGTATTCTGTACTTCCCAAAATTCAATACGGAATACGACACAATTGAAGGAACGATTAAACTTTATAATAATCAGGTATTTATCGCAGATAATATCAAAGAAGTAATTCCAGAATTTCTGATGCTCCTTAAAGGTGTTCTTGATTGTCCGGATCTTCCGTTGAATGTATCAAGAAGTGCTCTTCAGAATGACGGATTTGTTAAGAAAATATCTGATTATATAACAAAGAAAGTAGCTGATAAGCTTTCCGGTATGTGTAAGACAGATAAAGAGTCCTATGAAAAATACTGGGATGACATCAATCCATTTATTAAATTCGGATGCCTTAAAGACGAGAAATTCTGTGAGAAGATGACAGATTATATTCTCTTTAAGAATATTGATGGAAAATATCTCACATTGCCGGAATGTTTGGAAGAAAATAAAGAAAAGCATGAGAACACTATATTCTATGTAACAGATGAAGTGCAGCAGAGTCAGTATATTAAAATGTTTAGAGATGAGGGAACAGATGCGGTAGTATTGAAGCATAATATCGATCAGCCGTTTATCACGCACTTAGAGCAGAAAAATGAGGGTGTCAAATTCTTAAGAATCGACGCAGATCTGACAGATACATTTAAGGAAGAAACATCGGAAGATGATAAGAAAACACTGGAAGAGGATGCAAAAACATTGTCAGAAGTGTTTAAGAAGGCTCTGAATAATGAAAATTTGGAATTAAAACTTGAGAAATTAAAAGATGCAGAAATTTCTTCTATGGTAACTTTATCAGAAGAAAGCAGACGTATGCAGGAAATGATGAAGATGTATGGCATGGCAGGCATGGACCCATCCATGTTTGGCAGCAAGCTTACACTGGTATTAAATGCCAATCATGAATTGGTCAAATATATACTGAATCATAAAGACTCTGAAAATGTTCCGATGATTTGTGAACAGTTGTATGATTTGGCAGTAATCAGCCATGAACAGTTAAAACCGGAGGCTATGACTAAGTTCATTCAGAGAAGTAATAAGATTATGGCACTGTTAGTACAGGAATAAGCTTATTGATGGAACAGAGCCCTCTTTGCATAACTTTCCCGGTATGCACTGGGGGACAGACCGGTACACTTCTTAAAGGAATTTGTGAAATTGTGTGTATCATTGAATCCTACATTATAGGCAATCTGGGCAATACTGTGATTCGTATCCGTCAGCTCGGCTTTGGCGACGTCCATTTTGCTTTGAATCATAAATTGTTTTAGGGAGATGCCGGACTGTTTCTTAAAAAATGTAGACAGGTATTTGTCATTATAGCCGAAATAGTCTGCAATTTCAGAAACACGCATATTTTCACAGGCATGATAGCTGATATAGTCAATGATATCATTATAAATCTGGGCAGATTTATTCTGCTCAGATATTTTTTTATGTGCAGTTCCCTGACTATAGAGTTCCTGGAGAATAGCAGATGTAAGCGCACTGTTCAAAGTGTGATTATGATATCTGCGGTCGGAATCCTGCAGTTGTTTCATTAAAATAATAATACGGTCCGGAGATGCTATTTTTTCACTGGCAGAAATATAGAAACAGGTATCGTCATCTGTATCAGAAATGGTGGAATGTACTCTGTAAGTATCATTTATTACACAAAAATGAAGCCAGTAAAAAGAACAGTTACTCTGGCGGTATCCGTGTTGGAATTTATCCGGAGCCATCAAAATGTATTCCCCTTTTCGGATAGTATATTCCTTTTGGGAATCGGCGATATAAAGAATGCCATCTGTAACTACAATCAGTTCAAAATCAATTAAATCTCTTGTAAGATGCATCCATTCCGGGGATGGGGATTCAAATTTTCCACACCAGTTATAAGAAATATTAGAATTATGCTGAAAGGCAATGATTTTCATACTCTTTTCTCCAATCCGATTATTTTTCTGCAAAAAATGACTGTTTGCTCTATGTATTATTATACAGAAAAAATAAGAAATGTAAATATTAGGTAAAAAAGTAAATTTTCTATTTACATTAGCTAAATTATTGATTAATATATAGAAGAAATAAAAATGATGTAAAAAACATGTTACGGTAGTGAAGGTAGGTTGTTATATGTTTGTATATGTTGTGGAGGATGATGTCAATATCAGCGAGATTGAATGTTACACATTAAAAAACAGTGGACATAATGTTACGCCTGTTTATTCGGCACAGGAACTGAGTCATGAACTGCAAAGAAAGATTCCGGATATGATTATTTTAGATATTATGTTACCGGATGAAGATGGCATCAGAGTATTAGGAAAATTACAAAAAAATGTTAAGACAAAAGAAATTCCTGTAATTATGGTGACGGCACGTTCCAGTGAAATGGAGAAAGTGAAATGTCTTGATGCAGGAGCAGATGATTACATAACAAAACCATTTGGCATTATGGAATTTAACGCCAGAGTAAATGCACTTTTAAGACGAACAAAAAAGAATGATACAATAACAGATCTGATAAGTGTGGGAAATATAACAATAGATAATGAAAAAAGAACTGTAACGGTAGATGGAGAGGAGCAGAATGTAACCTTTAAAGAATATGAATTATTAAAATATCTGATGATTAATAGGGGTATTGTGTTATCCAGGGATAAGATTATGGAAGCTGTCTGGGGATTCGATTTTCAGGGAGAATCAAGAACAGTAGATATGCATATTAAAACACTTCGTCAGAAAATAGGCAGTGAAAGAAAACGAATTAAAACTGTCAGAAACGTAGGTTACAAGATAGATTAAGGATAGTGGGGGTCTATGGAAGAAAGAGAATATTTGGATTTATCGATTCATGAAACAAAAAACTATATATCGGCAATCAGTGGATACACAGAGCTGATATACAGAGGAATTGTAAGTGGAGATAAGGCACAGGAAATGTGGAAAAAGGTATACCGGACAGCAAAATATCTGGGTGATTATACGGATAAAAGATATCTGTATGATTTACTTCATAGCAGAAATTATGCGTTACATAAGCAGCCGGTATTATTGAAACAGGAGATTGAAAACACGAAAAATGAGGTAGTTGCCAAGTGGCAGCAGGAAATCATAATACCTGATATTGTATTGGAAGGAAAAGAAGAAATCCAGGTATCCGCTGATAAATTTTTATTGGAAAAACTATTATTTTCAGTAATAGAAAATGTTGTAAAATATTGTAGTGGAAATCGTATTGTTTTTGTAAAATGGTCAGAGGAAGAAGACGGAATTCATTTTTCAATTAAGAATCAGGCAGAAATACCGGAGGAGGAATCACTTAAATATTTCACGGAACCGTATTATCGTGTGGATAAAATGGAATCCAGAAAAATGGGTGGGCAGGGTCTTGGACTGGCAAATGTATCGGAAATTGTAAAAATTCATGGATGGACAATGAATCTCTCTTATCAAAATGACTGGTTTGTGGTAGAATTGATATTAGATGAAAACGCAGGATGAAAGAAGGGATATATTTGTACAGGGAAATCGTTGACCGCCTTGCATTGTGGAAAGATAGAGTAGATAGAAAACCACTTCTTCTGACAGGAGCCAAGGGAGTGGGGAAGACGACTGTAGCAGCAATGTTTGCGGAGTCACATTATAAAAAAAGGATTGTTTTTGATTTAAGTGAAGAAACGGGTGGTTTTGATTTCGGAGAAACGCTGAATCGCCATAAGTTTGATGAAGTGATTTTAGGTTATACACAGGAAAAAGAAAGCAAAGAAGATATTCTTCTTATATTCGATCATTTAAATAAGAAGAATGTGGGAAAAAATTCTCTGGAGGATATTGTAAAATTTATTATCCGGGATTTGATGGATTATGATATATGTCTCATTACAGATCTGGATGAAAAAAAGTTATTTTCAGGTGGAGTACTGGCATGGCTGGATGTATACGAGGTATTTCCAATCAGTCTGAAAGAGTTCTTTGTGATTAATGGGAATGAAGAACTTCTTCTTGCAGTGCAGAACCAGATGAAATGCGAACTGTCAGAGCAGCAGAGAGAAAAATTAAGACAGTATGTTAAGGTGTATTTTATTACCGGTGGAATGCCGGAAGTTTTAAATACCTACATGGAAACACGAAGCCTGGAGAAGGTCGGGCAGGCAAGAAGAAAAAGCTTTGAGTCATATTTATCAGAAATAGAAAAGATTTCAGATGAAAAGTTTCGTAAAAAGGTTTTGGAATTATTTCAAAATGTGGCAGTACAGCTTGACCGGAAGGATAAAAGCTTTCGCAGTGGCTTTTTTCGCTTTTCTGCCCGACGGCGGGAAGATGAAGCTGCAATCGCATGGTTAACAGACCGGAAAATGCTGATTAAGGTGGAGAAATATCAGACTGATACAGAGAAAAAAAGGTATAAATTATATTACAATGATATTGCCATGCTTACCTATGCATATGGGATTCAGTTTCAGGATCTTCTGCCGGAACAGTATCCGTATGGATTGAGAAATCATGCATTATTTGAAATGTTTATTCTCCAGCAGATACTTGTTTCTGATTTAGACAGACATATTTATTATTGGAGAGACGAAGCAGGGACGGAAGACTGGTTCCTCTGCGGAGATGGAAAACGTATGATGCCTGTCAGACCGGATTATGGTACGGGAAAAGAAAAAGCATTGAGAGAATACAGACGAAAATATCATCCTGACCTGGTAGTTACTGTGACAGGAGAAGAAGTGGAGATAGATGAGTCCGCAATCAAAATACCTTCTTATGCCGTCTGGAATCTGTAAGATCCATAACATACAATGAAAAAGGCAGCATATAATTTAGAGATAGGAGCTTTATACTGCCGGATCCGGCAGACAGAAGGGATATTTATGAATAAAAAATGCGAATATCTGTGCTGCCTTCTTATCTTATATCTGTGTGTGGGAGTCATTAACCGGTATGAGAAAACGGAATTGCAGGAAAATGCATTTCCGGTATCGGCAGGGGAAGAAGCGGTCCCTCAGACAGAAACAATTTCAGGTGAAACAAAAAAAGTGGCACTGACATTCGATGATGGTCCTGGAGATAGTACAGAACGGCTTTTACAGGGATTAAAGGAGAGAAATGTAAGGGCCACCTTTTTTGTGGTGGGAGAACAGGTGGAGAAATATCCGGAAGTGGTAAAGAAAATGCAGGAGGATGGTCATCTTATTGGCAATCACACGTATCGTCATGTGCAACTGAATACTATGAAGGAAGAGGAAGCGATACAGGAGGTGGAGAAAAATAATAGTTTACTCAAAGAAATCACAGGACAGGAAATTTTGTTTTTAAGACCGCCTTTTGGAGAATGTTCAAAATGTCTGAAAAATGATTTGAATATGATGGTTGTTTTATGGGATGTAGATCCTCTGGATTGGGCTGTGCTGAATACAGATATTGTAGTGCAGCGTGTTGTGGAAAATGTGGCGGAAGACGATATTATTCTTTTACATGATATCTATGAGACATCCGTTGATGCTGCATTGCAAATCGTAGATATTCTCCAAAATGAGAAATACGAGTTTGTGACAGTTGAGGAACTTCTGCTGCCTTAAACAGAAAGCATCAGATAAATATTGAAAATAGCCCGTTTTAGTGTTATACTAACAAGGTATATGTGTATAGTGAACAGGGAAAGTTCTATTTTACAGTAAAAATACTTATAATTGGAGGACATAGCAAGATGGAAAAAATTAAGATGACCACTCCGCTGGTAGAGATGGATGGAGATGAAATGACAAGAATTCTTTGGAAATGGATTAAGGATGAATTGTTATTGCCATTTATAGACTTAAAGACGGAGTATTATGATCTTGGTCTTGAATACAGAAATGCTACAGACGACAAGGTGACAGCAGAATCTGCAGAAGCCACGAAAAAGTATGGTGTAGCTGTTAAATGTGCAACTATTACACCGAATGCCGCAAGAATGACAGAGTACGATTTGAAGGAAATGTGGAAGAGTCCTAACGGAACAATCAGAGCAATTCTTGATGGTACAGTATTCAGAGCTCCAATTATCGTAAAGGGAATTGAGCCATATGTAAAGAACTGGAAAAAACCTATTACGATTGCAAGACATGCCTATGGTGATGTATATAAGGCATCCGAAATGAAAATTCCGGGAGCAGGAAAGGCAGAATTAGTATATACTGCTGAAGATGGAACAGAGACGAGAGAACTGATTCACAACTTTAAGGGTGCAGGTATTATTCAGGGACAGCATAATCTTGTAGATTCAATTGAAAGCTTTGCAAGAAGCTGCTTTAATTATGCACTTGATACAAAACAGGATATCTGGTTTGCCACAAAAGATACTATCTCAAAGAAATATGATCATACCTTCAAGGATATTTTCCAGGAGATTTATGATAAAGAATATGATGAGAAATTCAAAGAAGCCGGAATTGAATATTTCTATACATTGATTGATGATGCAGTGGCAAGAGTTATTCGTTCAGAAGGCGGATATATCTGGGCATGTAAAAATTACGACGGTGATGTTATGAGTGATATGGTAGCTACTGCATTCGGTTCCTTGTCAATGATGACATCAGTTCTTGTATCACCACAGGGCTATTATGAATACGAAGCAGCACATGGTACTGTTCAGAGACATTATTATAAGCATTTAAAGGGTGAAAAGACCTCAACAAACCCAATTGCGACTATTTTTGCATGGACAGGAGCACTTAGAAAACGTGGAGAGATGGATGGCATTCAGGAACTTCAGGATTTCGCTGATAAACTTGAAAAAGCATGTATTCAGACAATTGAAGAAGGAAAAATGACAAACGATTTGGCCATTATCACAACAATGGAGAATCCAACTGTATTAAACAGTGAAGAATTTATTAAGGCAATCAGAGAAACATTAGAAAAGATGCTCTAGAGAAAATGAGGGCTGCTGTGGCATGACATAATTCATGGGACAGCAGTCCTGAATATTATTTAAAATGGTTGTATATATGGAGGGATATCATGGAAAGAGAGAAACCGGCACCGCAGGAAATTTATAGACATTTTAAAAATAACCTCTATCAGATTATTACTTTGGCGGTACATTCGGAAACGAAAGAGGAGCTTGTGATTTATCAGGCATTATATGGTGAATTTGGAATTTATGCCAGACCTCTTGAGATGTTTATGAGTGAAGTGGATCATGAAAAATATCCGCAAGTCCGTCAGAAATATCGGTTTGAAAAAGTATCTGCTGGTGAAGAAGCACAGCGGGAAGAGGAGCAGCAGAAAGAGGAGCAGCAGGAAGAATTGCCTGATATGGATTTGATGGAATTCTTAGATGCTGACTCGATGGAAGAAAAAAGACGGATTCTGATAGCAATGAAGCCGAGAATTACAGACAGACTGATCAATGATATAGCAGCATCACTGGATATCACCGTGGACGAAGGAGAACTGGAAAAACGATATAAAGATCTTTTGTACTGCGTGGAAACCATGAACAGATTTGAAGTGGACAGATTGAGATAATCTGAAATATATCTTAAGATAATAGAACAAAATGCCGATAAATTAACTATAGAGATTGGCAAAATATGTTTTTAAATAGACAGTGCACGAAAGGAGAAGATTTATGAAACAAATCGTGAGATACTGGAAGCAGCTACTGGGAGTTGTGATTGTATTGGCTGTTTCAATCATAGGAATGACCAGTATCATGGCTGCGAATGTGGGAATATCCGTATTATCTGCAGATACACCGGAGAATCAGTTAAATACATCAGAATGGGTAGTTGGTCATATGGAATATTTTGCTGCAAATGTCAGTGGTGTAGAGGAACTGAACCCGGATGACATTAAGTGGAGCAGTGATGACCAGAGTATTGTAAGTGTGTCAAACACATCAGGCCAGTATGTATATTTGCAGGCTGTTGGTGCAGGTACAGCACGAATTACAGCGACCTATACATTTGATAATAACGGTGTACAGATGGAAAAAAGCAGTACGATTACTATTGTCGTAAAACTTGCAGTGACCAATGATATGTCGGAGGGATTTATTCATCTTGATACTATCGGAAGCAAAGCGGTCATTATGACGAATTATCATTCTGACAAAGACCTTCAGTGGAGTTCCGATGATGAAGCCGTAGTAAAGGTTGAATCGAATGGTGATGGTACAGGTACTGTTACAGCAGTGGCAGGTGGTTCTGCGACGATTACCATAAGAACGCCGGATAACAATCAGTACTGTACGTTTGATGTCATCAGTAATGTAAGATTCTCAGATTCTTTGAAAATAAATACATTACAGATTAGTCCGAATGTCTACACGGATATCCTGACTGGAAATACAAATGCCGCTTCAAATAGTGATGTAACCATTACCAGTTCAAACACGGATTATCTGGTAGTAGATAATGATGGATATGCATATGGCGAATGTGCAGGATATGTACTGATTTATACATATCCAAAGTATGATTATTCAAAAACAGCATATGCTTCTCTGACACCGGCAGAGTTGGCAGCACAGTTCGGTGATTCGGTTAATGTAATTGTAACATTCGGTATTACAAACGGTGATATCTATACCGCAGTTGGAGATACAGTACAATTATTTACGAATGCATCAGAGGATGATTTAAAGGGTGTTAACTGGACATCTGATAATACAAATATTGTAACAGTGGACTCAGACGGTGTCATGACAGCCAGAGCCAGTGGTACAGCAAACATAACAGCTACACTGGACAGTAAGACATTAATTGACGGACAAAGATTACATTCATCTGCCATTAAGGTTACGGTTATTGATTCGTTTGCAATCAGTGAAACGGAGCATATTATGAATGCCGGGGAAAGTTTTGAACTGAATGCAATTGTCACAGACCAGAAAGCAAATGTGACATGGACATCGTCCGATGAGTCGGTAGCTACGATTACATTATCTGATACTGATAAGTATAAGGTTACCATCAATGCAGTTTCAAAAGGAACTGCTGTGATTAAGGCCATTCAGGAAGTCAATGGTGTAAAGAAATATGCAGAATGTACGGTAAATGTAAATGAACCGGTACAAAATATAACATTAGTGCCTACCGTATTGGAAATCGATAAAGGTGAGCAGTATCCTTTGAAATTGATCTTTGAGCCTGAGAAGGCTGATAATACAGAAGTTCGATGGGTATCTTCCGATGAAAGTATTGCTACAGTATCTGATGCAGGTGTTATTACCGCAGTTGAAGGTGGAGATTGTACCATATCTGTAGTCACTTTAGATGGGGTAAAAGTAGCTTCCTGTAAGCTTCATGTAAGAGTACCTGTAACAGATATTACATTATCACAGTCCAAAGTAAAATGCAGTTTCTCTTTAGGAACTTATCAGTTATCTTACAGTGTACTGCCACAGGGACAGGGTGTTAATACAAATGTAGTATGGTCATCTTCTGATACTTCTATCTTGAAGGTAGATCAGAATGGTCTTGTAACTTTTGTGAAACCGGGAAATGCAACGATTCTTTGCCAGGCTGAGGATACCGGAACAACGGGTATAAATCCTACGGCAACTTGTGATTTCGAGGTGGAACAGCCGGTAACAAGTGTAGCATTGGATTATACTGATGTTACATTGAAAATAGGAGAGACTTTACGACTGACATCTACTGTATTGCCAAAAGATGCCACAAATAAGGAGCTTACCTGGGTTTCATCCAATACATCAGTGGTTACTGTAAATGATGGTATGTTAACTGCTGTTGCTGGTGGTGATGCAGCCATACTTGTACAATCTGTGGATAGTGGTGTGACAGCATTATGTAATGTAAAGGTATACCAGCCGGTAACAAGTGTAACCTTGAATACAAATTCCATGGAAGTGAGAAAGGGAGCTGAATTCTGGCTCTATGCCACAGCAAATCCTTCTAATGCGGATAATCCGGCGATTACATGGACATCATCCAATACAACTGTGGCAACAGTGGATGCAACCGGAAAAGTTACGACTCTGGCAGCGGGAGAAGCGGTAATTACAGCCACAAGTGTGGATACAGGTGTATTTGCCACATGTAAGCTGGTGGTTTTGGAACCTGTGACGGGAATTTCATTAAACGTAACAAATAAGGCGATTTATAAAGGTAATAAGTTTGTGATTACTCCGACAGTAACACCGGAGGATGCAGATAATAAATCAGTAATTTACACATCCAGCGATCCTGATATTGCATCTGTAGATGCAAATGGTGTAGTAACAGGTCTGAAAGGTGGAACCTGTATTATTCTGGTAACCACCGTAGAGCGTGGACTGGTTGCCAGCTGTGAAGTAGAAGTATATGAATTTGTATCTTCTATTAGCATAAAAGGTACCGGAGGTAATATTAATCTTGGAGAGACAAGAAGATTAACAGCTGAAGTACTTCCGGAATCCGCAACAAATACTGGGGTTTCATGGAGCTCATCCAACGGAAATGTAATAAAAGTTTCTGAGAATGGTACAATCACAGCAGTGGGTTATGGTAATGCAACAATTACAGCCACAGCAAAAGATGGAAGTGGTGTATATGCACAGTTGGATTTCCGCTGTATTAAAGGTGTAACATCCATTAGCGTGTCACCATCTTACGTTACAATGCTGAATGGAAATACGGTTAATGTAACGGCAATGGTTAGTCCGTCTGATGCAACCATTAAAAATATTGCATGGTCTTCCTCTGATGAGTCTATTGCAATTGTAGATTACAACGGCGGTATTACCGGTATCAATCCTGGTATCTGTTATGTATATGCAAAATCCACAGATGGAAATAATATAACAGCTACAGTAAAAGTAACAATCAGACCGGTAGTTGCAGCTACTTCTGTTAAAATCAGTTCAGGAGATCTGACATTATTACCGGGACAAAGTTCACCTCTGAAATATAAATTGAAACCGTCAAATTCTACGGATACAGTGGAATGGGTATCTTCAGATCCTGCAGTAGCGACAGTTTCTTCGAAAGGAATTGTGACTGCAAAGGGTCAGGGAAATTGCGAGATATATTGTATTTCTGAATCAGGTGCAGAAGGTGTATGTCAAATCAATGTTTTGTCATTAAGTGCATCAAAAATTACGCTGGAACAGTATGATTCCCATATTTTAGATGTATTTGGTTCAACAGGAACGATTAAATGGTATTCCAATAATCTTCGTGTCGCAACAGTATCTTCAAATGGTACAGTCATCGGAAGAATGCCTGGAACAACTACTATCATGGCAAAAGCAAATGGAAAAGTACTCTACTGTACAGTAACAGTTACAAAGATAAAAAAATAAAATAAAAGGCTCTCCCGTATGGGAGAGCTGATTTTTTAGCCTTTATTTTGAAGATTTGCAAATGAAATTAGGAGGAAGATAAATGGCATTGTAATCGGTTGGGAAATATTGACGAAGGCCATAGCAGCATATGAAATAATCGCTAATCCGATTGCTCCGTAAAAATAATCAGAGGAGCTTTTCTTTATGCAGTTAATTACTGATACAATGAGAAGCAGAAGATACAGCAGTGTACCGATTATTCCCAGAGTGACCAGATAATTCAGATATTCATTGTGTGCACTGGCATAAAAAACGCCAAGCTTGTCAGACATTTCTGTCTCATAATATTTGTAAAGAAGAAGTTTGGTAGTATCAGGGCCGGCACCAAAAAGTTTGGTAATCCATGAGGATGCCACAAATATTTGGATTAGCCAGCTCCATACATAACCCCGGTCGGAACCCCAGTGGTTATTAAAGCGTAAGTAATTTTCCAGTGCACCAAGTTCTGTTGAAGTATCTTTCACACTAAACCAGAATATAGCAGCTAAAACGGATAGAAAAGAAAGAATTATTATAATCGTGAGTACCAAAGGAAGAATGGCGGGAGGATTTGTATGCCTCCGGCTGTAGTATTCTCCCAGGGCAAATAATCCAAAGCAGATGAGAAACAGACAAAGGATTCCTAAACTGGAAGTGATTTCTGTGGTAATGGCAGACATGGTCCGCATGTCCTCACGGAAGATTTGGTGTAGTAACTGCCAAAGCAGAGCTGAAGCAGTGAATATGGATAAAAGCATGGAAAATTTTTTTATCTTTCCTGTATCACGGAAAGATAAAATCATAAGAATCACAATACTTACCAGAAGTCCCAGATAGCTGCTGTCACTGTTTGCCGCAAAGATACCAAGGAATCCCATAAAAGAACCGGTACCATATAAAAATATCAGAGCTAATTTATTTTCACAAAGGAAAGACATCATGCAAATCGGAAGATAAACGCACAAAAATGCAGAAAATACATCAATATGGCCAAAGGTGGCAATGTACATCTGTGAAGTTCCGTCAGCAATATCCGCATAAAATCCAAGCACATCTTTCCCACAGAATTGCATGACAGACATTAGCGATATAAATGTCAAAATCACAGGAAACGTGTATTTTATAAGAGGACTCCAACTGAAGTATCTGGTTATACCATAGTACATAGCTCCTGCGAGTAGCAGAAATAAAAGTCCTACATATTTCCCGGAAGAACCGGTAAAAGAAGCTGCCGGCCATTCAGAATGCAGACAGGAAATGATTCCTGTCAGTAAAAAAAACAAAAAAAGCCAGTCAGATCCAGTCAGCCGTTTCAGATAATAGAGTGGGGGCTGTATTTTCAAACCGTGATTTTTTCTGATGTTACTGCTGAGATTATAAGAAACGGCAACAAAAAAAATAGCTGTTGCAAGAAAAATAAAAGTTTTATATTTTGTGAGTGTAATATTGAAATAAAAATTGTCATAAATCACTGGAAAAAGTGTCAGAAATAAAAAAACCAGACAATTCATAGCAGTTTTTCTCTTTATATTTTTTTTAGCCATGGCAACCTCCTATATGGAATCAAGTTTAACATACAAATTAACTATTGACAAACATTTTTTAAATGTTATACTTTAGATATTCAAAAGAAATATTCAATACGTTGACGAGACGAGTAGCATATTCAGAACATACAGAGAGAGGTACATATGCTGGAAGTACCTTATGGAACGATATGTGAAGACTACCTCTGAGTGGCCCTAATCCGGTCCGGTGATTCCGTTATCATCATAAGAGTGGTTTGTTGAAGAAGACTGATTCATAAAATGATTTGGACTTTGGAGAAAGCAAGCAGGGTGGAACCGCGAATTTATTGAATGATTCGTCCCGCGACATGTGTCGCGGGATTTTTTTCTTTGATTGAAAAATATTAATTATCTGAAATGGATTTGAAAGTGAGGTAAAAAAATGAAGATTACATTAAAAGATGGATCAGTAAAAGAATATGAATCACAGATGTCAGTTATTGATATTGCAAAAGACATCAGTGAAGGCCTGGCAAGAGTGGCATGTGCAGGCGAAATGGATGGTAAAGTCGTTGATTTAAGAACCCTTGTGGACAAGGATTGCGAATTAAGTATTCTGACTTTTGATGATGAAGCAGGAAAGGCTGCATATCGCCATACCTGTTCTCATGTGCTGGCTGAAGCAGTAAAAAGATTATATCCGGAAGCAAAGCTTGCGATTGGACCTTCCATTGATACAGGATTTTATTATGATTTTGATCATGCATCGTTTTCAAGAGAAGATCTTGATAAGATAGAAGAGGAAATGAAAAAAATCATCAAGGAAGGTGCCCAAATCGAACGTTTCGAGCTTCCGAGAGAAGAAGCAATCAAATTCATGGAAGAAAGAAATGAACCATATAAAGTAGAATTGATTCAGGATCTTCCGGAAGATGCAGTTATTAGCTTTTATAGCCAGGGGGATTTCACAGACCTTTGTGCAGGTCCTCATCTTATGAGTACAAAGCCAATTAAGGCATTTAAGCTGATCTCATCATCAGGTGCTTACTGGAGAGGTTCAGAAAAAAATAAAATGCTGTCAAGAATTTATGGAACTGCTTATACAAAGAAGGCAGACCTTGAAGCGTATTTAGAGCATCTGGAAGATATCAAGAAACGTGATCATAATAAGCTTGGCCGTGAGATGGAAATCTTTACTACAGTAGATGTTATTGGACAGGGACTTCCACTGATCATGCCAAACGGTGTAATTATGATGAATGAGCTGAAAAGATGGATAGAAGATGAAGAAACAAAACGCGGATATATGAGAACCCAGACTCCGCTCATGGCAAAATCAGACCTTTATAAAATATCGGGACACTGGGATCATTATCAGGATGGAATGTTTGTCTTAGGAGATGAAGAGAAAGACAATGAAGTATTTGCACTCCGCCCGATGACATGTCCATTCCAGTATTATGTATATAAGGCAAGTCAGAAGAGTTACAGAGATCTTCCTTGCAGATATGGTGAAACATCCACATTATTCAGAAATGAAGACTCAGGTGAAATGCATGGCTTAACAAGAGTTCGCCAGTTTACTATTTCAGAAGGTCATCTGATTGTAAGACCGGATCAGATGGTAGAGGAGTTTAAAGGTTGCATCGCTCTGGCACAGTATTGTTTAAAAACGCTGGGTGTGGAAGAAGATGTCACCTATCATTTGTCAAAATGGGATCCGGATAATCGTGAAAAATATATGGGCGAGCCGGAGGTATGGGAACAGACAGAGCAGCATATCCGTGATGTTCTTACAGAACTGAATATTCCATTTGTTGAAGATGTAGGAGAAGCTGCCTTCTATGGTCCAAAGGTGGATATCAATGCAAAAAATGTATACGGAAAAGAAGATACTATGATTACTGTTCAGTGGGATGCTCTTCTTGCAGAGCAGTTTGATATGTACTATATTGATGAAAACGGAGATAAGAAGAGACCGTACATTATTCATAGGACAGCAATGGGATGTTACGAGAGAACACTGGCATGGCTGATCGAAAAATATGCAGGATTATTCCCGACATGGCTTTGTCCGGAACAGGTGAAAGTGCTTCCTATTTCTGAGAAATATGCTGATTATGCAGAAAAGGTAAATGCACAGCTGGTGGAGAACGGAATTAGAAGCAGTGTAGATAACCGTTCTGAAAAAATCGGATTTAAGATTAGAGATGCCCGCCTCAAGAGAATTCCATACATGCTAGTAGTAGGCCAGAAAGAGGAAGAAGAAAATAAAGTATCTGTGAGAAGCAGATATCTTGGAGATGAAGGTCAGAAATCATTAGATACATTTATTGATGATATCTGCAGGGAAATCAGAACAAAAGAGATCAGAAAAATAGAAGTGGAAGAGACTGCTAAATGAAAAAAAAGATAGAAAACTTTCTATATTATTACAAATTTCATATGATTGCAGTGGCATTCATTATCTTGATTATAGTTGTACTGCTGAGAGATAAAGGAAGGAATGAAGTTGATTTTGCCATTGTGGATCACACTTCACAGTTGGATATGACAACAGCAGAGAGTCTTTTAGAGGATTTTCGGGAGTATAGTGGTTTAAAGGAAGATGAAGCCGGATTCTACTATCGATCCATGTATTTGGAAGAAGAATCATTTCAGGATGTTTCTTTTTCCGTGGCAGGAATCAGCGATTATGAAAAATGCTTTACCAATGGAAACATCGATGTGGTTATTACCACTGCAAATGACCTGTGTTCGGAGACGACATCTTTCACGGAGATTTTAGCAGAAGAAGATTTAGAAAAGTATAAGGATTATATTTATTGTGATCAGGAACAGCCTGTGGGAATCATTTTCGACCGCTGCGCAAAAGCAGAAGAATATTTTGGTGACAATTATCCGACAGACTATCATTACATTGTGCAGGTAGCTAAGGGCTCTGTAAATGATAAAAATGTAGAAAAATTTATTAAGTATCTTCTTGAAGAATAAAAATACAGAGATTTCAGTATGTAGCTGAAATCTCTGTATTTTTTTAATATTTTTTCCCCCAAATGCAGATATTTTTCTGATCTGTACCAGTTAATACCAACGTTGGTTTCCAGCTCTCATAATCCCAAGCAGCCAGAACTTTCAGTTTTTCAATCGTATTTGCATATTTGACAGTGAGTGTGGTATCATCTGTCAACTCCCATGTAATGCGGATCGAATCTGCCAAAAATCCATTTCCGTCAGGGAAAAGGCACATTTTTACAGAAGTTAGCATTCCCTGAGGAACCATAGGAAGCAGCTTGATTCTTTCATAGTTTCCAATCAGCATATCCCGGGTTACCGGTTGAAGTTTTTCTCCGGAATAAATTTCAGGGGACACAACAGGCCAACCATCTTCTGTCCATAACATTTTACGAATATGTAAGGTAGAAGGTTCTCCCCCACGGAAATTGTGCTCACGTATATGGCAGACAAGATACCACTCATCATCAAAGTCATGAAGTACGGAATTATGTCCCGGCCCCATATAACCTACCGGATCATCATCGAATCGATATCCACATGCAACCATATATCCCAGAGTATTATCATCATCATCTAAATCAGTCATGTCCCGGCCGTTATGGTCTAGGTAAGGCCCTGTAATATTACGGCTTCTTCCTACACGGATATTGTAATCACTTTTTAATGACCCATAAGAGACAAAGAGATAGTAGTAATCAGTATCCGGGTGATATACAATATAAGGTCCCTCTATGGCACCATCTGTCCAGATAGGTCGTCTTGCCAGACAAATGCCGGCTGTACCCGGTTCTGCTTTTGATAATCCGGTTTCTTTATCCAGCTCAACGATGTGGCATCCACCCCAGAAGGAACCGTAAACCATATATTGTTTCTTTGTTTTGACATCTTCGATAATATTGGCATCAATGGCATTGACATCCATATCTTCTGATGATTTAAAAACGATTTCTTTTGGAATAAAAGGTCCTTCGGCTTTGTCAGATACTGCCAGAAAAATGCAGGATTGTTGTACTCCCCAGGAAGAGTTTGAACAATAAAGCCGATATTCATCTCCGACCTTTACAATATCGGGAGCCCATATAGCATTGCTGTTTGTCCAGCGAAATGCATCTTCCGATGGCTTTTCTACCACTTTTCCGATGGTTTCCCATGTAATCATATCATGAGAGCGCAGGCACTTTGCATCTGTGCAGTAAAGAAAATAGTCTCCTGAAACCGGGTCATGATAAATAGCTGGATCATGAGTAAACCATACGCTGTGTGCTGGTGGTGCTTCTGGTTTCTGGCCGGGTACCGGAGGCAAAGGCTTCGGTGCAGGGTGCAAAGGCTTCTTAGGATATTTGAATTCATTTGACATATAGAAATCCTCCTCTATCACTTTATCCTATTATATAACATTTTTTATCGTTTGCAAAGCAAAAAAGACAAAGCGAACAGGCTTTGTCTTTTACGTTTATTCCTCAGAATCGATTTCATGATGATGTGAAACCGGTACATGCTGTTTTTTCAGTTTCTTTTTTATGACCGCACTCGTTATGATACATACAATGCCGGCTGTAAAGAGAAGAATACCGGTTATAGTAAGTATTTTTAATCCATTTCCAAAATAAGTGATAATGTATTTATATACATATTCCGGTGAAAACGATAAACGTTTATAGAAGCCTGTTAAATATGAAAATACAGGAATTACCAGAATGGAGATGGATGATGATAAAAAGCTGTAGGACAAATATCTGTATCTCCGGTTCTTCTTAAAAGTATTTAAACGGAAGAGAAGAATAATCAGTATAACAGCTAATATCAGCATGAAAGGTAATACATATAAAATAAGTTTATCAAACAGTCTGAAAATCGAAGCAATCTGGTCAAAATATGGAAATTGTACGGAACTTTTATAATAAGCAGTAATGGTGGATGTAAAACTTGCTATCACAGTATTAATATCACCATCTACTACCAGATTGTTAGTAGTCGTATAATTCTGAATATTTTCAGAAAGCTTTTTTTCAATACTGGAAGTGTCAAAATTGTATTCTCTGTCATTTATTAAGGCAGACACATAGGAATCGCAATAAGCGGTCAGCTCGTTCAAGCTAAAGACACCGTTAAATACTTCAGCAGAAAGTCCGGAGACAATCGCTTCATTTTCACAATCACTAATCATGCTCTTATAAACGGAATTATAATAATTGGAATCCTTGAAAGCTTTAATGACCTGGGATTCATTCATATAACCGATTTTTACGGCAGAAAAAAGTGCGAGCACTGTTAAAACAACAGCTAGTAAAAAGCTGGATAAAATGCAGATGGCCTGCTTTAACCGTGAATCACTTTTTCTATAATGATGACTATCTTGTTTCATCTCTTAATACCTCCTAATCATTTACAATCTCAGGACCCGAAATAAGGTCTGCATGTACAATAAACCGATAATCGGTATGTGACAGCATATCAAATGGATAACAGGTATAAAGAATAAGCTGTTCATGGTCAGTCAGGAAGTCATAAGCATCCATGCCTGTAACATCAAGGACTTCCGTAGAGACAACCTGATAAGTATAAATACCATAGCTGGTTTCCATTGTCAGGATGTCATTTAACTGAATATTTTTCAGACAGTTAAAGAAAGTATTATTATGTGCCCCAAGCATAATGAAACGTCCGAATCCGGGCTGATAAGTGGCCGGAACCTGACCGGCTCCAAGCTTAAGAATATCATTGTCATCGCCCATATATACCGGACAGTCAAGACCGATGGTCTCACATTTTACATATGCGTATAAATCGCCATATTGCGCTTTCGGAACTTCGCTATATTTTATCGTATTGTCTTCATCAGCCTCTACCTCACCGGGATTAAATACATTTTTATACTCAATGGTAAAATCAGGTTCTGAGTCAGAGATAATCAGACGGGAAACACTCGTTGCCAGTGATATCATGTCTGATGTCATGAGATAGACGATACCATACGTAAGAATAGAAAAAAATAATGGCATATAGATATATGCCATTATTTTATTAAACTTACGGATAAACCGATGTTTATGCATTTACTAAGTCTTTTTTCTTAGCGATAACTGCAATACCAGCAACTGATAAGCCTAAGCCTGCAACGACTGCTGCTGTTGTAGAGAAGTCTACACCAGTCTTTTCAAGTTCAGCAGAACCTGAGTAGTTAGGTGAAGTATAAGTAACCTTACCATCTTTAACACTTACAGTAACCTTAACACCAACAGTTGTACCTGTAGATTCAACTAAAGAAGCAACTTTGTTTAATACAGTTGTATTCTTCTTTAATTCAGCAACAGATTTGATACCAGCCTCATCTACAATCTTCTTAGCTTCATCGATGTTAGCGATAGCTGTCTTTGCAGCATCAGCTGTTACATCAACACCATCAGCGCTAAGTTCCTTTTCAGCCATAGCTATGTACTGTGCATCAACACCCTTTGCTTTTAATTCATCTAAGATCTTCTGCTCAGCATCATTGATACCTACTGCAGCAAAAGCTGTAACTGCCATAGCAACTGTTAATGCGGTAGTTGTTGCTACTGCTACTAACTTCTTGAACATAATATTATCCTCCTTTTTTTAAATATTATACACATATGATATACCTAGCAGAATGAAATGTCAACATAAAATTACAATTTTTTCAAGTATGTTCTATATTTTATACAAAAAAAACGAATGAATATACAGTAGGGATTTCTTGTTTTTTCAGTATCGATATGGTACAATGAGACATTATATAGGCGTTTGCGAAAAAATAATAGGAGGAGATTGGATATGGCGACACCACATAATCAGGGAGAAAAAGGACAGATTGCAAAAACAGTGATTATGCCGGGGGATCCCCTGCGTGCAAAATTTATTGCAGAAACATATCTTTCCGGAGCAGAGCTGTTTACACAGGTGAGAAATGTGTATGGTTATACAGGAAGATACAGAGGAGAAGAAGTTTCGGTAATGGCATCCGGTATGGGAATGCCATCTATGGGGATTTATTCTTACGAATTATTTCATGTATATGATGTGGATTCTATTATCAGGGTTGGTTCTGCAGGCTCTTATTGTGAAAAATGCAAAATTTTTGATACCCTGCTCGTGACAGAAGCTTATTCGGAGTCTTCTTTTGCAAAAGTACAGAATGGATATGAGAAAGATACGCTATATCCATCTGGAGAGCTAAATGATCTGATCGAACAGACAGCAGGAAAAATGGGCAAATCTATTATTCTGGGACCGGTTCATTCTACAGATGTTTTTTACCGGGATGGGGATCCTGATTATTATAAGAAAATATTCAGGGAAAAGGGATGCCTTGCTGTGGAAATGGAGAGTTTCGCTTTGTTTCATAATGCCCAGGCATGTAAGAAACAGGCAGCCTGCCTGCTGACGATTTCGGATTCTTTTGTATCAGAGGAAACTACTACGTCAGAGGAAAGAGAAAAATCTTTTGCCGATATGATAGAAATTGCATTGGAAACAGTAAAAAATATAAAAAAATAGGAATATATTTTTCAATAGCTGCATATGCTAAGAAGTGAAGGAATGAAGAGATGTATTATTCAGAGGAATTAATAGAAGAAATAAGAAGCAGAAATGATATTGTGGATGTGGTTTCTGATTATGTAAAACTAAAGAAAACAGGAAATACATACTTTGGATTATGTCCGTTTCATAATGAAAAGTCTCCTTCTTTTTCAGTAAACGGTCAAAGACAGATATTTCACTGTTTTGGTTGTGGAGAGGGCGGGAATGTGTATTCTTTCATTATGAAATATGAGAATTATACATTTCCGGAGGCAGTCCGGTATCTGGCAGAGCGTGCCGGGGTGGAAGTGCCTAAAATGGAATATTCACCGGACGAGCGTAAACGTGATAATCTCAGAACATCGCTTTTGGAAGTAAATAAGGAAAGTGCGATGTATTTTTTTCGTCTGTTAAAAAGTGAAAGTGGACAGATGGGGTATGAATATTTGAGAAACAGGGGATTAAGCGATGAAACAATCGTAAAGTTCGGTTTGGGATATTCCAGTAATTATAAAGATGATTTATATCGCCATCTTAAGGGAAAGGGATATTCGGATGATATTTTGAAAGAAAGCGGTCTGTTTACTTATACAGAACGTGGTGTTTATGACAAGTTCGCCAACAGAGTGATGTTTCCCATTATGGATATCAATAATAAGGTAATCGGATTCGGTGGACGTGTTATGGGGCAGGGAGAACCGAAATATCTGAATTCTCCGGAAACAGTATTATTTGATAAGAGCCGGAATTTGTATGGCATGAATTATGCAAGGACAAGCAGGAAAGATTATCTGCTCATTTGTGAAGGTTATATGGATGTGATATCTCTTCATCAGGCAGGATTTACGAATGCTGTCGCATCTCTGGGTACAGCATTTACCACCAGACAATGTCTCCTGATGAAGCGATACACAAAAAATGTATATCTGACTTATGACAGCGACGGAGCCGGAGTAAAAGCTGCATTGCGGGCCATACCTATGATAAAAGAGGCAGGATTAACTGCGAAAGTCATCAACATGTCTCCTTTTAAGGATCCGGATGAATTTATCAAGAATCAGGGAGCAGAAGCTTATGAGGAGAGGATTCAAAAAGCCAGAAACAGTTTTCTGTTTGAGATTGATAAAATGAAGGAAACCGTGGACTTTTCAGATCCGGAAGGAAAATCACATTTTTATATGAATGTGGCAAAAAAACTGTTAGAATTTGAAGATGAACTGGAGCGAAACGTTTATATTGATACAGTTAGTCAGGAATATGGGATTCCCAAAGATAGCCTTATAAAATCGGTAAATAAGCTGGCATATACTTATGTGGCTTCAGAAGATAAGGAAAAAGAGGAAAAAAGAAGCAACAGTCAGCGTGTTCCTAAAGATAATGGAATTCTTCAGGCACAGAAAATATTGATTACATGGATTTTGGACGAGCCATCACTGCTGGAAAAAATATTACCGGTTATCAATGAGAATGATTTTGTGGAGCCGGTATATAATAAAGTTGCAGCAATATTGTTTCAACAGATTCAAAATAATGATATTAACCCTGCCAGAATTATTGATCAGTTTGAAAGTGAAGACGAGCATAGGGAGGTTTCAGCACTATTCAATGCTCCGCTGAGGGAGGAAATGTCCAAGGCTGAGAAAGAAAAGGCATTAAATGAGACTGTGATTCGTATTAAGAAAAACAGTCTTGATAATAAGAGCAGAAAGGCAACAGATGTCAAAGAATTGCAGGAAATCATGAAGCAGCAGCAGCAACTGCGTTCTGTACACATCTATTTGTAGATTGGAGTAATGAATGAAGGAAGATAGAATAAGGGATAAAGAATCTATGATGGAGCAGGAAATACCGGATATGGATTTTATGGAAGAACCTGAGGAGGAGGAGATTCTGAGGGAAGAAGAGGATGATTTTCCGGATTTAAATGAAGAAACACTGGCCGAAATGGAGCAAATCGAGGAGGAAAGCCGTAATATAGATATTGATGATACGGCGGGACTGAATGATTCTGTTCGCATGTACCTGAAAGAAATGGGAAAATATCCCCTGATGACGGCGGAAGATGAGATTTCCTGTGCAAAAAGAATTGAGGCAGGGGATGCTTCTGCAAGAGAGGAATTGGCAGAAGCAAATTTAAGACTTGTGGTCAGTATTGCAAAAAAATATGTGGGCAGAGGAATGCTGTTTCTGGATTTGATTCAGGAAGGAAATATCGGACTGATGAAGGCTGTGGAGAGATTTGATTACCGCAAGGGATATAAGTTCAGCACTTATGCCACATGGTGGATTAAACAGGCTATCACAAGAGCTATTGCTGATCAGGCCAGAACGATAAGAATTCCGGTTCATATGGTAGATACTTTGAATAAAGTCATGCGGGCACAGCGTGAGATGCTGAATGAACTTGGCAGGGAGCCAGAACCGTCAGAAATAGCGGAACGTCTGGGTTATAGCACGGAAAAGGTAAACGAGATTTTAAAACTGGCGCAGGAGCCGGTTTCGCTGGAAACACCGATTGGCGAGGAGGAGGACAGTCATTTGGGGGACTTCATTCAGGACGAGCATATTGCTACTCCGGTGCAGGCAGCAACCAATACTTTGCTGAGAGAAAAACTGATTGAAGTCATGGACACGCTTACCGACAGGGAAAAGAAAGTGCTTATTATGCGTTATGGATTAGATGATGGAAAAGAGCGTACGTTGGAGGAAGTTGGAAAAGAATTTAATGTAACAAGAGAACGTATCCGGCAGATAGAATCCAAAGCCTTGTGGAAAATCAAACATCCAAACAAGAGCCGGAAACTGAGAGATTTTTTGGAAAACTAAAGAGAAGTAAGGAAAAAAGAATGCAAATATCAGATAGATTAAAGTTAGTGGTAAGTTTCGTAGAACCATGTAAAAGTGTGGCAGATATTGGGACAGACCACGGGTATGTGCCGATTGCACTTGTGAAACAGAACACTGTGAACAGAGCATATGCCATGGATATCAATGCAGGACCTCTGGAACGTGCTGAAATGCATATTCGGGAAGAGGGACTGGAGGAGAAAATAGAGGTCAGGCAGTCGGATGGTCTGGAAAATCTGAAAGAGAATGAAGCTGAGACTGTGATTATTGCCGGGATGGGCGGAGAATTAACTGTACGAATCTTAAAAAATGGGGAGAAAGTTTTAAATACCGTGAAAACATTAATTCTTTCTCCTCATTCTGAAGTGTTTCTTGTAAGAAAGTATCTTTTAAGTGTTGGTTATGACATTGTGAAGGAAGAGATGATTTTTGATGCAGGAAAATATTATACTGTCATGAAAGCAGTAAAGTCAGAAGTACAGAAACAGGAGCCTTATGATGAAGTGGAATGTCTGTATGGAAAAAGACTGATTCAGCAAGGGAATCCTGTATTAAGACAGTATTTGGAGTATAAAAAGCAGCAATATATACAGATTGTAAAAGAACTGGAAGAACATGATGGAGAGTCTGTCCGGATAAGAAGAATGGAGATTGAGAAAGAAATTGCATATATGGATGAGACAATCCATAGAATGTACAGACAGGAGGGAAAATGCAATGATGTATCGTGTAAAAGTTGAAGGTGAAGAAAAGACATATCCGGAAGAGACAAAACTGATTGAAATAGCGAAGGAATATCAGAAGACAAGAGATCATGATATTGTACTGGCTATGGTGGATTATAAACTGAGTGAACTTGGAAAAAACATAGAGAATGGAAGCAGAATTTCTTTTCTTACCACAGATACGGTATGTGGTAATGAAACTTACCGAAGAAGTCTTGTGATGGTTATGCTGAAAGCATTTTATGATGTGTATGGGACTGAAATTGACAAGATAGAAGTACAGTATTCGATTAGCAAAGGGTATTATTGTGAAGTTAAGGGACAGTTAGAGATTAGTGAAGAAGTGCTTGCATGTGTCAGAGACAGAATGAACTCGATTATCAGTGCAGATATTCCTTTTGAGAAACGTGTCGTTTCCACAAACGATGCAGTACATTTTTTTCATGAACATGGGATGTATGATAAAGAGAGATTATTTAGATTTCGCAGAAGTTCCAGAGTAAATATTTATCGTATTAATAAATTTGAGGATTATTTTTATGGTTATATGGTGCCGAGCACCGGTTATTTAAAATATTATGGTTTGTATGCCTATGATGAGGGATTTGTGCTCCAGATGCCGGTAAAGGAAAAACCAGAAGAGGTTCCGGAATTCAGACCTCAGGAGAAGGTATTCCAGATATTAAAGGAATCTTCCAGGTGGAGTGATTTGCTGGAGGTTGGAACAGTGGGAGCCTTAAATGAACAGATATCCAGAGGCAAAACTACGGATCTTATGTTGGTGCAGGAGGCACTTCAGGAGCAGAAAATTGCAGAAATAGCAAAACAGATTGCGATGCAGAAAGGAATAAAGTTTGTTATGATAGCAGGTCCTTCTTCATCGGGAAAAACCACATTTTCTCATCGTTTATCTATTCAGTTGAGAGCATGTGGCCTGCATCCGCACCCAATTGAAGTGGATAATTATTTTGTGAACAGGGAGAAAAATCCAAAAGATAAAGATGGAAATTACGATTTTGAGGCATTAGAGGCTATTGATGTGGACCAGTTTAATGAAGACATGGGAAAACTGCTGCGGGGAGAAAAGGTTGAACTTCCGGTGTTTGATTTTAAGATGGGAAGACGGGTTTATAAAGGAAACTGGCTCCAGCTTGGAAAGGATGATATTCTGGTTATTGAAGGAATCCATTGCCTGAATGATAAATTATCTTATACCTTGCCGAAAGAAAGTAAATTCAAAATTTACATCAGCGCATTGACACAGTTAAACATTGATGAACATAATCGGATTTCTACGACAGATTGCAGGCTGATTCGCAGAATTGTCAGGGATGCGAGAACCAGAGGAACAAGTGCTGAGGAGACGCTTGCCAGGTGGCAGTCAGTGCGAAATGGAGAGGAGAGGAATATTTTCCCTTATCAGGAACAGGCAGATGTGATGTTTAATTCCGCATTGATATATGAACTTGCAGTTTTGAAACAATATGTGGAACCATTGCTGTTTGGAATCCCTGTAGAGAGTCCTTATTATACAGAAGCAAAAAGAATGCTGAAATTTATGGATTATTTTTTGGGAGTAAGCAGTGACATTGTACCGACAAATTCTTTGCTGAGGGAGTTTATTGGCGGAAGCTGTTTTTCATAGAATAGAAACATTGGTTTGACAAAAGTAAGGAAAAATGATATAGTCTTACGAGTGAGCAGAACAGATGATCGCGGCTGCAAGTGCCGAAAGGCCGCAGGTGAGGAAAGTCCGGGCTTCACAGGGCAGGATGCCGGATAACGTCCGGTGGAGGTGACTCCCAGGAAAGTGCAACAGAAATAAACCGCCAGGTTTTCCTGGTAAGGGTGGAAAGGCAGTGTAAGAGACTACCGCATATCTGGTAACAGATATGGCTCTGTAAACCCCATCCGAAGCAAGACCGAATATGAAAGAGGGCTGCCCGTCCATACTTTCGGGTAGGTCGCTTGAATCTGGTGGCAACATCAGATCTAGATAGATGATCATCTAATACAAAACCCGGCTTATAGTTTTGCTCTTCCAATAAAAAACAGACGTGCTTTCGTACGTCTGTTTTTTATTTTATGCAATCAAATTAATGAAATTTTTCATCGCAATAGCGGCAGCGATAAATTTGCTTTTCTTCATCTGTAAGCACAAAAACCTGTTCCAATCCCTGTTCAATCGAAGTGATGCAACGAGGATTTTTGCATTTCAGTACATGCTTAATCGTACGAGGAAGCTTTAATTCCTTCTTTTCTACGATCTCACCATTGTGAATAATATTTACAGTAATATTATGATCAATATATCCAAGAATATCAAGGTCCAGCACATCCAATGGAAATTCGATTTTAATAATATCTTTTTTTCCCATTTTTTTGCTTTTGGCATTTTTGATAATAGCTACCTGACAGTCAAGCTTGTCCAGTGCAAGATACTTATATATTTCCATAGATTTTCCGGCTTTTATATGATCCAGTACAACACCGTCATTAAGACTTCCTACATTTAACATATGATAATCCTTTCTGTATTTAAACTGTGATATCTAATAAGGTAAGAATTAAGGCCATTCTCACATAGACACCATATTGAACCTGTTTGAAATAAACTGCTCTTGGGTCGTCATCAACTTCTACGGCAATTTCATTTACACGAGGGAGAGGATGGAGTACCAGCATATCCTTCTTTGCCATAGCCATCTTTGCATTATCGAGAATATAGCAGTCCTTTAAACGGATATAATCTTCTTCATTAAAGAATCTTTCCTTCTGGACACGGGTCATATAGAGAATATCAAGATTTCCGATTGCTTCATCCAGACTGGATACTTCCTCAAAAGGAATATTGTTTTCCAATAAGACCTCTTCTTTCATGTAATCAGGAAGGCGCAGCTCCGGAGGAGATATCAGGACAAATTTGATACCGGTATATCGGACAAGAGCATTGATCAGTGAATGAACAGTACGACCAAATTTTAAATCACCACATAACCCAATCGTAAGATCTGTAAGACGTCCTTTTAATGAACGAATTGTCATAAGATCAGTCATGGTTTGGGTTGGATGCTGGTGACCGCCATCACCGGCATTGATTACCGGAATGGTAGAATGAAGAGAAGCTACTAAAGGTGCTCCCTCTTTTGGATGGCGCATCGCACAGATATCCGCATAACAGGAAACCAGACGGATGGTATCGGCTACACTCTCGCCTTTGGATGCAGAGCTGGAATTTGCATCTGAAAAACCGATGACGTTGCCTCCCAGATTCAGCATAGCTGTTTCAAAACTCAGTCTGGTACGGGTACTTGGTTCGTAAAATAAAGTAGCAATCTTTTTACCTCTGCAGGCGTCTTTATACTTTTCAGGATTCTTCTCTATATCGGAAGCTAAGTCTAAAATCTGCTCGACTTCTTCTACAGATAAATCCAGAGGACTTAATAAATGTCTCATAATTTACACGTTCCTTTCCGTGAATATTCATTTCTCTGCTTATATTAGCACATTTTCTATTAAATGACAAGTTAATATAAAAAGTAAATAAAAAATGAAAAATATTACAAAAGTATTTACAAATAGAAAAGAATATGATACAATATTGTTGTTTCTGAAAATTAATGATCCAAGACGACATATCTCCCGAATTTTAGGGAGGTGAAGGTACGAACACTGTATATGTGGGTTTGTGCGGACTGCCGTCCGTAGATATTGCAGTTTATCTTGGACAGATTCTTAAAAATCTTCAAAAAAAAGTTCTTATAGCAGATCTTACCGGCAGCAACGGATTATATGATTTATTGCCGGCATCGGAAAAATTACCAATTACTTATAAAAATGTAGATTATATAGGAGACAGGTTTCATATTTATTCCAGTGAAAATGATTATTATGAATACATACTTGTATGTCTGAATCAGGATTCCAGACGTCTCACGGGAAATCGTTTGTCGAAGATGTACTATGTTACAAATACGGAATATGATAATTTTAAGTCAATGACATTATCTGTTAAAAATGGCAAGATGATATCAGGAGTGATCGTTCGTGATGTAACAGAGGGAGAGATTACGGTATCTTATTTGCTGAGATGTATTTTTCAGGATGATTATCTGATGAAAATGTACCGGGAGCATCGTATTTTTGAAATACATGATGATTTGACAGACAGGGAATACAGGTTGAAAATGCAGTATGGAAATTTTGGAGAATTTAAAAATTTGTCACCGGAGTTTTGCAGTGTGCTGGAACGGTTGTCGGTGGAAATTACAGGATGTGAAAAAAACTATGTGACAAAAGCATTAAAGTATGCAAAGGAGGGGAAATCTATTGAAAAACATTACATTTTGGGGCAACAGCAGGGGAAAAAGCGGGACAAGCGGTAATATGCTGGCAATCAGTACGATGGCAGCAGTATTATATTCTCTGAAGACACTATTGATTCAATTTGACAGAGAAAGTAATCCGATTCATAAAGCATTCGAAACAGGCGGCCATGCAGGTGTTTTGCATGAAGAATTTTCTTATTATAACAGAAAAGGTCTGGATGAAATTTTAGATAAGTCAAAAATTAAATCTATTGGAAAAGGCGAAATTCTGGATAATGCAGTGAATGTGAAGCATACAAATCTATATTATATGCCTGTATCCAAAAAAGAGGAAAAAGAGTTTGATGAGAGATTTATGAAAATACTTTTATGTGGAATCCGGGAGTTTGAAAGTGTGAATTTTATTGATTGTGCCAATGGTGAGAATCATATTCAGGATATTCTTTTTCATGAAAGCGATATGATTGTAGTAAATTTGTATCAGGGCATGGAAGAACTGGAGGAGCTTTTAGAAAATCCTATAATCAGAGAAAAAGCATTGTTTGTTGTGGGCAGGTATGATAATGATTCAAGGGAGAGTCTGGGAAATATCCGCAGAAAGTATAATATTGCAAGGGATGCCATCGGCGTTGTTCCGTATAATATTCATTTTCATGATTCCATAAATGAAGGAAAATTAGTCCAGTTTATTACAAAGGGAATTTTTTCGAAAAAGACAGATGTAGATTATGAGTTTATTATGTCATTGTATCATACCACAAATATGATTTTGAGAAAGGCAGGGTATGAAGGAATATAGAGAAGAGATTCAGGAAGATTCATTGATTTTGATTGTGAGTGATGAAATGAATCAGATTTTAAGGGCAAATTTGTATGAAGTGGGATTGAATGAGAAGGAATTAAAGCGTTTGAGGATACGAAAAAGAGAATTAAGGGAGGCGTTGAATAACTGCGGGATAGGTGATGCACAGGCAAAACTTTATGTAAAAAATGTAATAGAAGATATTTTGGTGAACAAACTAAAATACGGGGAGGAAAGCTGGAATCGTATCATTCCATTTCAGGAAAACAACAGATTATCATCCCGTGATAAATTTGATATTCTGATGTACTGTTATGAGGAAAAATATGGATGTCAGGCTTTTGAAAGATTTATAAGTGAGAATAATATTTTAGAGAAGATTTCCAAGGAAGATCAGGGATATTGTATGGATCAGAAAATGATAGAAGATATCTTTTTTGAAAAAGCAGAGGTTTTGTCAGCAGAGGATAAAAAGAAAATCATTGTGCAAAGACTGTATGCAGGATATCGGGGACTTGGTGTAGTGGATCAGTTGAGAGATTTTCGTATCGATGGAATATCCGGCGGTGTGTCGGGTAAAGAAGGGGAATATAATAGTGTCTGGGTTTTCTTTCATGGAATTACAATGCACCTGAAATTTTTAAGTTTTCAGACAGAGAGGGAACTAGAGCGTGTCTGTATGAATATTTATCGTTATGGCAATCCGGGTCAGTTGTCAAAAACAAAAGGATATATTGTAAATGAGATGAAAGACCATTCCAGAGTTGTAGTGGTACGTCCGCCATTTTCTGAAAGTTTTGCATTTTTTGTAAGAAAGTTTGATACCATGGAGCGGAAGGAGATGGAAGAATTAATTACAGATCCGGGAAATGAGATTGTCATTGAACATTTGAAGTGGATCGTGAAAGGCTGTCAGATTACTGCTGTAACGGGAGCACAGGGAACGGGAAAAACCACATTACTGATGGGACTCATAGCATACATCCATCCGGCTTTTACATTGAGAATTCAGGAAATGGCATTTGAACTTCATCTGAGAGATACATATCCGGAACGGAATATATTATCTTTTCGTGAAACAGATACCATATCGGGACAGGAGGGTCTGGATTTACAGAAAAAAACGGATGGTGTAGTAAATATTCTTGGAGAGGTGGCGAGTATAGAAGTGGCAGCTTATCTGATTCAGATGTCGCAGGTAGGTTCGTTATTTACATTGTTTACCCATCATGCAAAAACAACGGAAAGTCTTGTAAAATATATGAGAAACAGTCTCCTTTCCAGCGGGTTATTCAGAAACGAAAAAATTGCACGGGAGCAGGTTGTGGATTCAATTCGGTTTGATGTACATCTGGAAAAAGATATTAAAGGTCATCGATATGTAGAAAGAATTTCAGAAATTGTTCCACAGGAGACGGAAAAGGGATATTCAGTGGTAGATATTGTAAAATATGAGAATGGAAGATATGTGCAGACCGGAAGATTTTCAGATGATGTAATTAGAGATATGAGAAAACGTATGACGGAATCTGATAAGGAGGAATTTGGTGAAAAGTACAATCTATAATTATAGCAGAAAATTTTTTCTTACTGCTGAACTGACAAGAAAAATTGAGAGTCGGATTTCTATTCTCTATCCGTCTACAAGATATTCTATTATTCAGAGAACTGCAGAATATTTAATAAGGGTTTATATCGTTGCTGTGCTGGTTATCATAGGCCTGTTTATTTGTGCAGATTTTTCCTTATATTATGCAATGATGTCGGCAGTGGTGGCCTATGTGGTAATCAGTGGAAAGATATATGGAGATCTGGACAAGCTGGAATTGAAACTGCTGGGACAACTGGAAAAGTTTGTGTCGGATGTCAAGTTTCGATTCCAGTTTGATGGTATGCTGGAAGAAGCTATTCAGGATGCTGTGAATTATGCAGAATATGAAATGGCTATTCAGGGAGAACGACTGTTAGAATGTCTGAAAAATTATTATCGTGGAGACGGAGATGATTATGGCGAGATTTCCCCAAATCATTATTTTCTTACCTTTTATTCTATTTGCTATATGGTATTAAAATATGGTGATAAGAAAGTGGACGGGCAATCCATGTTTGTAAAAAATCTTGGTTACCTAAAGGAAGATATCAATATTGAGCAGCTAAAAAGAAGGAAAATACATAATGAATTTATGGGACTTCTTGGTTTGACCATTCTTCCGGTGTTTTCGGTAAAACCTATTGAGCGTTGGGCCATTTCTAATATGCCGGAGATGAGAGCAGTATATAGTGGAGTGGAAGGCATTGTTACAACAATTCTGATTGTGTTTTTTACAGTTTTGGTGTATAAGCTGATTCTAAGTTTAAGGAGAATAAATTATGATGTGAAATATAAAAATCAGTTGATTGGACAGATTGCACAGAATGAGATGGTCAGAAAATTTTTATTATTTCAAATCATAAAATTAAAAAAACGAGCGGAAAAAATGAATCGTTTGTTGAAAGAGGTAGTGTACGAATATGATTTGCTGGAGTTTATGCTGATGAGATGGATGATGTGTACAGGTTATCTGATTCTGGGCGTATTCTTATTTGGAAGTATTGGTATCAGGGGAATCTGGTTATGCCTGATTTCTATGTTATGTGGAATGTCAGGATATTATCAGTTATATTTTAGCGTTATAGTAAAAAAGCAAATTCTTATTATGGAGAGGGAAGAGGAAATTGTTAGATTTCAAACAATCATTTTGATGATTATGCATATAGACCGTATGACTATTGCAGAAATCCTTCAACATATGGAATTGTTTGCAGTATCTTTTAAAAACGAAATTTATGAATTATCAAATGAATTGTCAAATAAAGGGATGGATACATTTCGGGAAGCAAAAGGAAAGACAGGGTTTCATCCCTATGAGAAATTATTAGACAGCTTCCTTGCATGTGATACAATGCCTATATTTCAGGCGTTTGAGGATGTAGAAACAGACAGGGGTTATTATGTGGAAAAACATAAACAGGATAATGAGGAGATTATCAATAAAAAATCTATGATAGCAAAAACCATTGCTTTTCTACCTCTTTGTCTTGTGATTCTGTTAAAACTCATTTTGCCTTTTGTCATGCAGGGAATCAGTGCATTGGGAAATAGTATGATAAGTTAAAAAAGGAGATTGAAACTATGGAAAATTCATTAAAAGGTTTAATACTGGCAGCAGGAACTATTATTACATGTGTGGTCATCTCACTTGCATTTTTTATCTCGAGAGAGGCCAAACAGACAGCTGTAAATGGTGCAAAGGAAATAAATCGTTTAAACACTGAGTTTGCAGAGAGTGATAAAGTCGTATATGATAATACGACGGTGTCGGGAAGTGAAGTGTTGAATGTAATAAAGAAAATGTCGGAAGAAAAGATGGGTATTTGCGTAAAAACAAATAAAACAGAGGTCTTTTATGGCTATGAGTTTGATCCCAAGACAGGACAGTTAGGCTCGAAGAACAGCAATAGTTATCAGACTGCAACAGATGAAACAAATAATAATTATATTAATCCATATGCAGATTTTAAAGGTACAGTGGTCCGGGATGCCAATGATACAATCACAGGAATTTATTTTGTCCAATCATAGGAGGATGTATGGAAGAAAATATAACAGAAGCAGTTTTTATGGCTTTGGGAATGTTGTTATTTATTCTTGCAATAACTCTGCTGATAATTTATCAAAATTATTTTCGGACTGCTTATGAAGAATTGTATCGATTGTCAGAAAATGAATATGTAATTCGGGAGGTAAAATAACAGGGTTGAGTGATATTTTTGGAAAAGTGATTTCCATTCTTTTGTGTACATATCTCATGTTTCTATACCCGTTAAATACAGTTAAAGAAGAGGAAAAACAGCTGGAAAGAATGTATTTATATCTGGAAACAGTGCAGTTTGTGGATGATATCCGAAATACCGGCTGGATTCTGTCTGAGGATATGGAAGATTATTTAGGTAAAATCAGTGGAATGAATACACTTTATGATATTAAAATAACACATGAAAGTGCGGTGACAGGAGATGAACCGGAAAATACATATCAGCTGAGCACGTTTAAGAATGAGATATTTGACAGATTAGATAAAGACAAAAAATATGAATTAAACTATCAGGATTTTATCAGAATCGTGATTTGCGATACAGATGAAAATATGGTGATATGTTATGGCGGATGTGTCAAAGCTATCCATGATACAGTAGGAGGAAATAATGAAATTAACTGATTTTGCCTTGGTCTTTGTTCTGTGTGTCTGGTGCGTGTTTTCAAATATTTCGTTTCAGAATGATTTGTTACAGGAGCATATATTTGGGACAATGATGTATAATAATATCATGGATAATGTCATAGAAGATGCTCTTGAAAAGTCAGTTTCCTTTGATATGGCGGGATTCACAATTGATAGGGATAAGATTGTGGAGGAAATTGCTTTAGAGCGTGGAAAGTTTATGGGAGAAGATGAATCATATGCCCGGTATCAGAAAATACGGATTCAGTTAATTGTATTAACGTATCCCGATGGTTTTTACCTTGCAGGAGGGAAAGATATCAATACCTTTGGTGAAAAAGAAAAGATATTTTATTCAGAGGGTAATGTCACACCAAAAGAAACAAAAGTGAAAGAGATATTAGAAGCATCCAATGAGAAATATCATTTGAATATGTTACTTCCTGAAGGAAAAAGTACAGGACTTGTCAATACAGTAGAAGACTACCAGCTTCTGGTCATTTATGAAACATATCCCGTTACATTCAAGGGAAAGTCATATGGAAAGCTGTTATTATCAGGGGCAAAAGTAAAAAAATAAAGAAAAAGTAAGAGAAACCTGCAATGTATCAGCAATGCAGGTTCCTCTTACTATCCTGTTTGTGTAATATTACATGAACTGTTTCTATCCTGTTTTTGTCAGTTGAATCTACAATCAGAGTGATTTCCGGGGTTTTTACAATGTCGCCCGGAATGGCGATTCGATCTAAATGCTCCATGATGAAACCGCCCAAAGAATCATATTCATCAGATGAAAGATTTGTTCCAAGATAATCATTAAAATCGTCAAGATTCATCTGAGCTTCTACAATATATTCATTTTCGCTGACTGCTTTTAGAGCATCCTCTTCATCATAATCATATTCATCCCGGATTTCACCTACGATTTCTTCTACCAGATCTTCTAGTGTGATTAAACCGGAAGCAGCACCATATTCATCAAGAACAATCGTGATGTTTACAGATGCTTTTTTCATTTCAATCATTAGGTCTGATAACTTTTTATATTCGTATGTAAAATAAGCCTGGCGAAGATAATTTTTCAAATTAAATGATTCACCGTTTTTGTAAAGAAGCAGATCTTTGATATTGATAATACCGATAACATTGTCAATTGAATCCTGGTATACAGGAATTCTGGTGTATCTGTTTTCTCGGAAAACCTGAAGTAAGTCATCATAAGAAGCAGTAACATCTACCATACACATATCAACACGGGGAATCATCACATCTTTTGCCTGGCTGTCACCAAAATCGAAAATATTTTGAAGCATTTCCCGTTCTTCTGTCTCAATGACACCCTCTTCGTGGCTTACATTTACAATCGTTTTTAATTCACTTTCTGTATAAGTACTGGTCTTATTGTTTTTGTCGATTTTAAATAATGACATAAACAGCATGGAGAGCTTATTTACCATAAAAATCACAGGAGTAAGAATCCACATGATACCCAGAATGACAGGGGCATAACATAAAGATATTTTCTCGTTATAAAGGGTGGCAAGAGTCTTTGGGGTAATCTCTCCAAAAATTAAAATAAGAATTGTTAATATTAAGGTGGCAATACTGACTGCGTAATTACCGAATAAATCTGTAACAATGACTGTGGTCAGAGAAGACACGGAAATATTAACAATATTATTTCCAATCAGTACTGCACTGAGCATCTTTTCTTTGTTATCAATAATCTTTAATAATTTAACAGCAGATTTGTTTCCTTCTTCGGCTAAAGTCAGAATTTTCATTCTGCTTACTGTGGTAAGCGCAGTCTCTGCTGAAGAAAAAAATGATGATAATAAAAGTAAAATTAAAATAATAAATAATTTAATAACTAAATCGGGGTCCAAATTTTCACATCCTATTCATTCATTTTTTATAGGAGATTATATAAGAATTTGCAGATACTGTCAAGATGGGAATTGTTATGATGACATAAAGAAAAGCGGGTGATGGGAATCGAACCCACGTATCTAGCTTGGAAGGCTAGTGTTCTACCATTGAACTACACCCGCGAACAGATGATATAATAACACATAAATAAAAATAATGCAAGTAAAATTAAAAAATTTTTTATGAAATTAGTAAAGAGGATTCTGAGATTTGAAAGAAGTGCCGGCATTTATGCCAGCATTCCTCCAAAGATACCTCCGGCACAGCAGGCAAGAAATGCAAAAAATGCTGATGCAGGATCTGAATAAAATCCGCGTGCGACAATAAAAGAAATAAGGGAAAGAAAAATAAAATATGTAATTCCTGTTAAGAGTCCCCAGACAAATTTTTTTTCATTTTTAGCTTTTCCAATAAGAAAACCTCCCAGAAAGTTTGCCAAAAAGTAAATAATCATGATACTTGTGTGAATGACATTATCATTGAAGTGAAACTTATACAGCAATAATGCCAAAAAAGAGATCATGAGTAAAGTAAGAATACATACAGCAATTGTTGTTTTAATAATAGAAACAATCTGATTCATATTCACCTTAAAATATTCTGATTTGTTGTTACAGTATATTGCAACATAAGAAAAATTATGTTATTCTGAGGGAAAAGTTTCAGATTGGGAGGCAGTTATGGCGGCAAAAGACAAGACAAATGTAATGAGGCTTTTAGATCAGAAAAAAATCAGTTATAAAGAATATACATATGAGGCAGATGGTGCATTAAGCGGTGAAGAAGTAGCAAAAAGTCTTGGGGAAGATCCTGAAAAAGTTTTTAAAACTTTGGTAACCGTAGGAAAAACCGGGAAAAATTATGTTTTTGTGATTCCGGTAGCAGGGGAACTGGATTTGAAGAAAGCAGCTCAGGCAGTGGGTGAAAAGTCTATAGAAATGATTAAAATGAAAGAGCTTCTTCCTTTGACCGGGTATATTCACGGAGGGTGTTCGCCTATCGGAATGAAGAAATTTTTTACGACCACGATTCATGAGAGTGCGAAAAATCATGATACGATTATTTTCAGTGGTGGGAAAATCGGGTATCAGGTAGAAGTGACGTTGGATGATCTTGCCAAGATAATACCGTATTCATTAAAAGATATTATCAGTCAAATTGATTGACAAAAACTAGAAACCTTGCTATATTAATGTGTAGTGAAATTGACTTATAATATAGGAGTGGAGGGAATAACAACATGAGAAAAGTAGTTTTATCTGTTTTGGTAGATAATACATCAGGTGTACTTAACAGAGTTGCAGGACTTTTCAGCAGAAGAAGCTTTAATATTGATAGTCTTACGGTAAGTGAGACAGAGAATCCTTTATACTCACGCATGACTATTGTAGTACATGGCGATGAAGAAACATTGGAGCAGATTAAAAAGCAGATGCTAAAGCTGGTTGATGTGAAAGAGATTAAAGAATTGACTGCCGGAGAGTCTGTATGCAGGGAACTGGTACTTGTGAAGGTGGCAGTGAATGCTGAGGAGAGACCACAGATTACTGCAATTGCAGACAGTTTCAGAGCGAAGATTGTAGATGTGGCAAAACATTCTATGATGTTGGAACTGACAGGTAATGAAAACAAGCTGGAAGCATTTATTGAGCTGTTAAATGGATTTGAGATTCTTGAACTAGTCAGAACAGGTCTGACCGGACTGACAAGAGGAGCAACAGATTTAAAAGAGCAGCAGTAGAGATGAGATAAAGATTTATCTTTGCAGGTAAGAGATGTAAAAGACAGATCTTTAAATAAATATTATTTATAAAAAATATGGAGGCATAAAAAATGGCAAAGATTTTTTATCAGGAAGATTGTAACTTATCATTATTAGATGGCAAGACAATAGCTGTTATCGGCTACGGAAGCCAGGGACATGCACATGCGTTAAACGCTAAGGAATCAGGATGTAACGTTATCATTGGTTTATATGAAGGCAGCAAGTCATGGGCAAAAGCTGAGGCACAGGGATTTGAAGTATATACAGCAGCAGAAGCTGCAAAGAGAGCAGACATTATTATGATTCTTATCAACGATGAGAAGCAGGCTGCTATGTACAAAAAGGATATTGAGCCAAACCTTGAAGCAGGAAATATGTTAATGTTTGCTCATGGTTTTGCAATTCATTTTGGCCAGATTGTACCACCTAAGGATGTAGATGTAACAATGATCGCTCCTAAGGGACCAGGACATACAGTAAGAAGTGAATATCAGGCAGGTAAGGGTGTTCCTTGTCTTGTAGCAGTACATCAGGATGCAACAGGTAAGGCTCAGGATTTAGCTTTAGCATATGCTTTGGCAATCGGTGGAGCAAGAGCTGGTGTTCTTGAAACAACATTCAGAACAGAAACAGAAACAGACCTCTTTGGTGAGCAGGCAGTTCTTTGTGGTGGTGTTTGTGCATTGATGCAGGCTGGTTTTGAAACATTAGTAGAAGCAGGATATGATCCAAGAAATGCTTATTTTGAGTGTATCCATGAGATGAAGCTGATTGTAGATCTTATCTATCAGTCAGGTTTCGAAGGAATGAGATATTCTATTTCAAATACTGCTGAATATGGAGATTACATAACTGGACCTAAGATTATCACAGAAGATACAAAGAAAGCTATGAAGAAGATCTTGAGCGATATTCAGGATGGAACATTTGCAAAAGACTTCCTGTTAGATATGTCACCAGCAGGTGGACAGGCACATTTCAGAGCAATGAGAAAGTTGCATGCTGAGCATCCATCAGAAAAGGTAGGAGCTGAAATCAGAAAGCTTTACAGCTGGAACAATGAAGATGACAAACTCATCAATAACTAATTAGAATAATTGATAAATGGCTGCATTCATTTACGAATGCAGCCATTCTTTTTCTTCCTATAGGGAAACTTTCTTATCTAATAAAGTAGAACATCCTAAGATACATCCAATCATGATGATGAGATCGAATAATGTTGTAGGTATCAGATTGACCATAAGCTCTGAAAATGTTTCAGCATTGTCATTTATAATCGGAAGTTTATCAGTGATAAAACCTGTAATATAGGATAATGCGATAAATAATGCAAAGCTGACAAATCCTTTGAAACGATTATTTTGAAGTAAAGTGGCACTTAATGTGATTGCAAAATAAATCAGTGTGATGGTTGAAAAGAAGGAAATTAAAAATTCAACTACAGCAAATGCAATGCTGAGTGCCAGCTGAGAGGAGCTGATACCCATTGCTTCTAAGAGGGAATTTATAAAACTCTTAAAATCACCAATCTTTGGATAGGCATTTATCAGAAGCTGTATATCCAAATATCCAAGACCGCAGATTGCAAGTACCAATACAAAACCAATCATCAGAATCGTGAACATTTTGGAAAAGATGATGCTCAGCGATGAGTTAGGTGTCATAAAAATCAGGTAACTGCTTCGGGAATTCAGTTCTTTGGAATAATTTGCTATGGCTAGAATAAATACTGCAAAATAGCACACCATGGCATACATGGAAAGAAAAGCTGCACTCATGCCGGAGTGCTCTTCTTTTTGTAAAATAATGCTTCCTATAAAATATCCTTCCAGAAGAAATAAGCCTGCAAAAATAATAAATAAAAAGGTTCTGTTTTTTCTAAATTCATATTTTGATAATTTTAACATAATATCCTCCAATCAATGCAATATTAAAATTGACAATCAGCATAGATTTCTTTGTATAAATCTACAATCGATTTTCCGTTGGTGGTCCGCAGCTCCTCAGCCTGACCCATGAGCTCTACATGACCATGTTTGATAAAGATTGCATAATCTACTAATTTTTCTAATTCATCAACCAGATGACTGGAAATTAAAAATGTCTTATCCGTAGAGAAATTATCAATAATTGTATTTAACACTTTCTCTCTGGCAATGATATCAATACCATTTAAAGGCTCATCCAGCATAATTAATTTCGCATCTCTGCAAAGTGTAACGGCAATTTTTAATTTAGCCATCATACCGGAAGACATCTTGGAAGCTTTCTGATTCTGGCTTAATTCCATCTGCTCTAACATCCGGTTGAATTTATCCAGATCGAAATCTTCAAAAAAGTCATTATAATATTTTCCAATATCTTTACATGTCATGTAAGAATAAAAGTAAGCCTCTGTAGGCATATAGGCAATATGGCTTTTTGAGTAAATGCCGATGTCATTTCCCTCAAATTGGATAGAACCATTCGTAGGCTTGATCAGACCGGCAGCCATTTTCATAAAAGTAGATTTTCCACTTCCGTTTGGACCGAGAAGTGCATAAATTTTTCCTGTTTCCAAAGTCAGGGTAATATTTTCGACTGCAGTAACAGACATATATTTTTTCATTAATTGATTTGCTTCAAGCATATGTAAACCTCGCTTTCTAATATTTCTTTTTAATATCGTTTATAACCTCTTCTTTTGTACAACCAATCGCTTTCATCTCGGAGATAAATTCATCTATCACCTTGTCAGCCATTTCGTGTCGCAGATTTTGAACCAGAGCAGTATCTTCAGAAACAAAAGTTCCTAATCCTCTTTTGGTAAAAGTAATATGTTCTGATTCTAATTCACTATACACCCTTGCTGCTGTATTTGGATTAATGGTATAAGTATTTGCAAGCTCTCTTGTGGACGGGAGTTTGTCACCTGAATGCAGTGTACCATTTATAATCCTTTTTTTTATGTCAGAAACCACCTGAACATAAATCGGTATATTTGATTTAAATTCCAAAATAGTCCTCCTTCCGTAAAAATTAGTGTCTTGGTGAACTAGTTAGATAGTACACCATGACTCTGGATATGTCAAGAGATATTTATAAAACAGTTGAAAATTTAGCGAGGTAATGTAAAATAATCATGTATAGAACAGTATAGGCGTTTGCGAAACTCATAGGGGAGAGGACTATAGTCTATTCTCACTCCGTTGGTTCGGACAAATCAGTCGAATTGTTCGGCTATAACGTACACTTCGACTGATTTGTCCGCCCAAAGTCGCAATACATAGACATATAGTTCTCTCCCCTATGAGTTTTGCAAATGCTGAATAAACAGTATGAGAGAGGATGAAATATGAAATTTGTAATACAGAGAGTTACACATGCTTCTGTGACTGTGGAAGGAAAGGTTTTAGGAAAGATTGGAAAAGGATTTATGGTTCTGATAGGTATTGAAGATAGTGATACAATAGAAATAGCGGATAAAATGATTAGCAAAATGACAGCACTTCGTATCTTTGAAGATTCTGAAGGCAAAATGAATCTTCCATTAAAAGAAGTGGGAGGGGCATTGCTTTTGATTTCACAATTTACCTTGTGTGCAGATTGCAGGAAGGGAAACAGACCATCTTTTGTGAAGGCTGGAAAACCGGATATGGCGAAAAAAATGTATGAATATATTATTGGGAAATGCAGAGAAGAAATATCTGTAGTCGAACAGGGAGAATTTGGGGCAGATATGAAAGTTGAGCTGCTTAATGATGGTCCGGTGACGATTCTTTTGGACAGCCATGAGATAATGGGATATTAAGATGTAACTTTTTTACACCAATTCTTAGATTAATGATATTTACCGGGGAGAGAAAATCTGATAGAATCGTGTGTATAAATATAATAACATAGGCGTTTGCGAAACTCTTAAATATAAAGAAAGGAATCGGATGATATGAATACCAAAGGAATATTTGATTTTAAATTAAGTGAAGTAAAGGTAACGGATCAGTATATAGAGAATGCATTGGAGAAAGAGATGCAGTATTTACGTTCCTTTGATGCAGATAGATTAGTGGCAGGTTTTTTGGAAGTGAATCATATTCGTCCAAAGGCAGAAAAATATCCGGGCTGGGAAATTACAGAAATAAGGGGCCATTCGCTTGGCCATTATATGACAGCGGCAGCTCAGGGAGTTGCTCAGACCGGTGATATGGAATTGAAAGAAAAATTAGATTATATTGTGGAGAAGTTAGCGCAGGCACAGATGAAAAGTGGATATTTGTCTGCATTTCCGGAAGTATTGTTTGATAATGTGGAAAATAAGAAGCCTTGCTGGGTACCATGGTATACAATGGATAAAATCATTGCAGGCCTGACCTCGGTTTATGTGCTGACAGATAACCGGTTGGCGTTGCAGGTAGTTTCAAAGCTGGGTGACTGGGTATACGACAGAACTTCCAGATGGACAAAGGAAATACAGGATACTGTGCTTGCAGTGGAATATGGCGGTATGAATGAGGCCATGTATGATCTGTATAAGGTAACAGGAAAAGAAGAACATGCCAAGGCTGCTCATATGTTTGATGAGATGCCATTGTTTCAGGAGCTTCATGATGGACATGATATTTTAAATGGAAAACATGCAAATACTACAATTCCGAAATTTTTAGGGGCAGTCTATCGTTATGTAGCTTTAGGTTACCGTGTTGAAGACGAATTTTATCTGGAAGCGGCAGAAAAATTCTGGGAGATTGTGACACAGAATCATACTTATATTACCGGCGGAAACAGTGAATGGGAACATTTTGGTGAACCGGGAATTTTGGATGCAGAGAGAACAAATTGTAATTGTGAAACATGTAATACCTACAATATGTTAAAACTTTCCAGAGAATTGTTTAAAATAACAGGGGATAAAAAGTATCTTGATTTTTATGAGAATACGTTTCTGAATGCGATACTTTCTTCACAGAATCCGGAAACCGGAATGACCATGTATTTCCAGCCTATGGCAACAGGATTTTTTAAAGTGTATTCTACCCCATTTCACAGTTTTTGGTGTTGTACCGGAACAGGTATGGAAAATTTTACCAAGTGCAATGACAGTATTTATTATAGGGACGAAGAAACTGTATATGTGGGTCAATATATCTCTTCTGAGCTAAATTGGGCAGAAAAAGGATTTTCTATGATACAGGAATCAGATATTCCAAATACAGATCAGACTCTGTTTAGAATTATATCAGGAACGGCCAGAATGGCACTTCGCGTACCGGATTGGACTGCAGGCGAGATGACTGTCACCGTGAATGGCATCCGGCAGTCAGCATCCCAGGGAATCATTATGGTAGATGTTTCGGCAGGTATGGAAATCGCAGTTCGCATTCCTATGGAAATTCGTGCCTATGGATTGCAGGATAATCCTCACTGTATCGGATTAAAATATGGTCCGGTTGTTTTAAGTGCAGCATTGGGAACGGAGAATATGGAAGAGAGTAAAACAGGTGTGGATGTTACCATTGCTACAAGAAATATCAGCATCAAGGATTTTATCACGGTGAAGGCCGCTGATGGAAGTGAATATAGCACAGAGGAAGATGTAGATGCATGGATTGATGGTATCAGGGAACATATAGCAAAAGTGCCTGGAAAACTGGAGTTCTCTATGAAAGGAACTGACAGTGACAATCTTGTGTTTACACCGCATTTCAGGCAGCATAAAGAAAGGTATGGTATTTATTGGAATATGGTATCGAAAGATTCCAAAGCACTGCAGAATCACATCAGAGAAAGTAAACTTTCAAAACGCCTGGAAAATGTTATGATTGACAGTATTCCGCTTGGAAATGACCAATATGAACTGCTTCATCATATTCAGGGGGAAAATACAGGCGCAGGAACATTTAATGGTTTGATGCTTCGTCATGCATGGTCGGAAAAAGGCTGGTTTTCTTATGATATGAAGGTAAATCCGGATATTAATAATTATCTGATGGTAAAATATTTCAGTGGTAATGCAGGAAGAACTTTCAATATTTATGTAGATGGTGTATTATTGAAAGAGGAAACAATTGAAAACAGAGTTCCGGGAGAATTTTATGATGAATATTATAAGCTTCCTCAGGAAATGATTGCAGGAAAGAAAACCATATGTGTCAAATTTGCAGTGCGAGGCGACAGCTGGGTTGGAGGAATCTTTGATAAGCTGAATATTGTGAGCGATTACTCAAATCAGGCGGGACTGACAGGTTTAAACATTTCAGGTGGAACATTGGATAAAGCATTTCGGGAAGATGTGGAAACATATGAACTGGCAATCAATGGAGAGACTGCAATTATCACATGGAAAGGAACGCTTGCAGATCAGAATAGTTTCCTGTATGTTAATCATATTCTGGTAGATGAAACCGTAGAAAGAAAGGAAAAAGTAAGTAAAGGTCAGGTACTTACATTGAAAACTGTGGCTGAGGATGAAAAAACAGAAAAAAACTATGTAATCACTATTGTGTAGAAATAAGGTTTACAAACATTAAGATTTAGGCGTTTGCGGG
>JAXFDY010000093.1:0-7273 GCA_034172985.1 Lachnospiraceae bacterium | reverse complement strand
CGCTTCATTTTTATGATAAATTGTCAGGGAACAGTATCGATTATGAATCATGGATCCTTTTGCGCCAGTAATAAGAGGCATGCTTTGAAACCTGATTTTTCGTACACCATTCATCAACAGTCAAATCACTCTGCTTAATATCTTCAAGCCGTTGTTTCCATAATAAGAACTTTTCATTTTTCATGCGTTATCTCCATGTATGCTTTTATTTATCTTATTTATCAACATTTCCGCCAACTAATTTAACCACTTGACAGCTTGAAAGCAGATATGATAGATTACTTTTAAAAGTATGGAATGGAGGTCGACTCATGAAAAACTTATATACTGTATCACAAGTGTTAAACAAACTTATAAATTACACAGAAACTTCCATAGAAAACATCCGTTTACAGCACTATTGGAAAACCGCACAGAGTATTCGTTCCCTTAGTTCTTGCTTAACAGACTTTTTTTCTATATCTACAGAAATATTTGATAAAACTACCCAATCCAATCTATTGTCTTATCTTCAGGAAATCCTTGATGCACAGTCACTTCCTGATTATGTACTGATGGGAGATTTATTAGAAATAAATCTTTTGCCATCTTTTTATGAAATGCAGGCTATTCTCCTGTCTAACATGGCATTTCCTCAAAATGATTATTTTGATGCTAATATAAAACTTCTTTCACAGGAAAAATACCCTGAAGCTGTATCATTATATACGTTATTAATGCAATGGAATCAAGCAATATGTAACACATCTTCTTCAGAATCAGAATATTTTTATAATAATTATAAAATAGAACCAACAAACAGTGGGTGCTTAACATTAAAGAAAAAAAATGGAGATAGCTTTTTTTATTTTCATTCAAATCAAAATCCGCAAAAAGAAGGCTATTTTTTTGCAAATTCCTATACTCACGACAATATGCTAAATTACTCTGTAATTGGCTTCGGACTTGGATACCACATTATCGGACTCCTACAAAAAGATACACGCTATCATATCAGTATTTTAGAGCCGGATTTAAATATTTTAGGAGCCGCTTTCAAATATATGGACTTAACGTATCTACTATCCTCTGGACGCACTAAAATTATTTATACACCAGATCTCTGCGAATTAGACCATTATGTGTTGCCAAATGAAAGTGAACTACTCATCCATTATCCAACCCTTGTCACATTAAAAGAAGGTCCTATCAAGGAATCTCTAAAAAGATATTTTATAAATTTAAGTACAATCTATGAACAGAAACAATTACTAAATGAAAATTTTTATTACAATATCGTTCAGGATGATTACTCCATAGATTCAATAAAAGAACATTTTAAAAATAAAGATATTATATATATTGGCGGAGGCCCAAGTGCTGAAACAAAACTTGCATACATAAAAAATTATATTAAAATTCATCCAAAAACTTTAACCATTTGTGCTGGAACCGTATACCGAAAGCTACTAGCTTCTGATTTTGTACCTGATTTTGTGATAATTTCTGATGCCCAGATGTCTCTATCTCGACAATTAGAAAACATACCTGAGAATACTACTCGCCTTATTTATCTGGCTACAGCTTCTCATAAAGCAGTAAAGGCATTTAAGGGAACAAAATATATCGCATTTCAATCCGGATTTGAATCGAGTGAAAAAATAGCAAATGAAAAAAATTATACTTTATTTTCTACCGGAGGGTCTGTTTCTACTCTGGCTATAGACCTGGTAATACGCTACGGATGCAAAAAACTGATTACTATAGGACTGGATTTATCTTTTCCTCAAAATAAAACCCATGGTTTTTCTCTCTCTGAAGATATTGCTCCCAACACATTCCCGTTGACCGCAACTGACCTTCATGGAAATCCTGTCAGAACTTCACAACTTCTAAATATCTATAGAAAATGGATTGAAGAGAGAATTCAAAAGGAATCATCTATCGAATTTATTAATTTAACAGAAGGAGCTTATATTGAAGGAATGAAGAATTTAGATTGTTTTTAATCATTCTAAAACAGAAAGTCCACGTTCATGCGGACTTTCTGTTTTATTTAACATATATTTCCCTTGTCATCTCTGTAACCAAATTATATCCGTCCCAAATCAAATCAAAGTCCATGGTTTTCCCTAATGGTACAATCCGGTCAATTCCATCTACACCCAAGTCCAATAATTTACCGAACATATTTTTATCACCTATATACCCAATAGTCTGGCACTTATCGCTGATAACCGGCTGAATCTCACAAAGATCCGTACAGTCATACTCATAAAAATAGCCGCTATTTCCTAAAAGCTTCAATACTCTGTCATCTATCTGCTGTAACTGCACACGAACAATCAGATTATCTTTCATTTTCTGCCAATAACACGGAATATCCGCTGCTGCCAGATACATGTTTGTTAATTTTTCCACTGCCTGTACAGGCTGCAGCTCATACTTTTTCTCCACATATTCCTGTAAGATCTGCCAGAATTTCTCTTTGGCCTGAGTGATCTTACTTCCGGTCCAAAAGACGATTTTGGGAGATGTACATGCATTTTGGTCTGTCAGATAAGTATCGTTATAAAAATCTATTGCCACTTTTGCTGCATCACATTTTTCCATATAATATTCAGAATCAATCACTGCCAGAGAATAACGATCTGCAAAAGTGATCTCTCTGGACCTGACCGGCAGTGGAGATTTCCGCAGTTCACCAATGGTTTGATCTCCTCCCCATACTACACGCACATCTGCATATTTTGAAAAATAATCATTTACTTCCTGGCTTCTATCGTATCGCACAATTGTTACATATGGCTCCATCCATGGCTGCTCTGATAAAGCCTTCTGGTAAGCTCTGTTTATAATGTTTACCTGCGGAAATGGTTTTGAGGAAACCCTGACAATATTCTTATTGCCGGTCAGAATACCTGCAGTAAGGGAATAAGCGTAATTAACAGGTACATTGGATGGTGCAATATGAAAAACATTGCCCCTTCCAAGCCGTATACAATTACGATCCTTTACATGAAAACGTTCTTTCAGTTGTGATGTAGATGCTCTCCTTATCCAAAATGCATATGTGACAATATCAGGATATGCTTTCGCCTCTTTATCCCCTAATAGAATCTTAGAAACTTCATTTAAAAAAAATAATATTTCCTCCGAAAAGGGTTCCAAAGTCTTTGTCTGCATATTTGCTTCAAAATTTTCTTTACATCCTATCAAAAACTCTATCTTCCCGTCTATCTCACTATTTTGACTGAAACATGGCTGCATAAGTATCACTGCACCCCCTTATCTCTGCATTTTTTAATCTTCCTTTTATCTTAAAATATTTTCCATTTCTTCCGCATGGACAATCATCTACTCCCAGAATCATCCCTTCATCCTCCGTCAATAAAGAATGTCCCGGATAAGATTCCGGCAGCATAGAAACCACTTGGATAATTCCCTGTTCCCCAATGTCGCACACAGAAAAATCTTTCGAACGTCTCATTATGACATCTGAAAATACAGATGCATGTAAATGTCCATATTCACACTGCATATATACACAACCAGTCTGTTCTACCATACCATAATAATCATGGATACTGTTTAGTCCACAGACATCTTTAAGTCGTTCTGCAAACTCTTCCTGGGAAACTGCTTCATGAATCAGTTTTTTCCATCCGCCCCCATGAATCAAAACTCCCTGGCTTAAATCAAATATAATCCCTTCATCTCTGAGCCGTAAAAGTTCTTTGTAAAAATGCTGCCAAACCATAAAGGTAAATCCGAATAATAAAATTTTTTTACCTTTATGTTCTTCCAAAAACAGCTTCAATGAATCTACATCTAATTTCATTTCATCTGTCAGCGCATATATTTTTTTTGAACCAAATATGGAAAATCCTAAAATACCGGCTCCTCTTGCTGAAAACATCTGCCGATTCTTAATTACTGACGGACAATCCAAAATAATCATTGGCATTCTGGCAGCGCCGGTAAAGGATGATACGATTTTAACTAATGTTTTTTGCTGATTAGATGATGTTTTTCTATCCAAGTAGATTTTTGACACTGCCTGACCTGTAGTTCCGGAAGATGTCATGGTTTTAAATACCTCTTCTCTCGGAATTGATCTTAATTCTAATTCCTTAAATAAACGTACCGGAAGAAACGGCAAATCATAATACGAGTGAACTTTTTCAGGCACATACCCGACACATTCCATCATATTTTTATAAATTTCACAATGTTCCATATGATAGGCTGTCAATTCTTTCAATTTCTCACTCAGTAATGTCTGTTTTTCATCTTTTTTTAAAGAATATGGCTTTATATTTAATATTTCTTCATAATCCATAGCTCTTCTCCAACTCTTTATATAAAATTTTTCCTGATTCGTTTTTTGGTATTTCATCCACGATTCTAATCTGAAATGCAACAGAGTTTAATCCGGTTTTTTCTGATACAAAGTTACGAATTTCTTCTGCAAATCTGTCATGATTAATAAAAATCTGCATCTTGTCATCCATACCACAGCACGCACACTCCACTGCAGGATATGCTCCTTTAATCAAACGCTCCGTTTCATCCAGATTTACACGATTGCCAAATATTTTTAAAAACCTTTTTTTACGCCCTACGATATAATAAAAGCCATCTTCATCTTTTTTGGCTATATCTCCGGTTTTTAGTACCCCCAGAAACTCATCTTCTTTCTGAAGATCCTCTCTTGTCTGTGCATATCCCAGTGTCACATTTCCCCCTCTAAAGACCAACTCACCCGGTGTATTCGGCTCTTCTATGACAGCTCCCTCATCATCCAGTAGTGTAAATTCTCCACCGGGTACCGGGATACCCATGGCACCTTGCTTTTCCAGTGCATATTCCGGTGGAAGATAAGCCATCCTGGCAGTTGCTTCACATTGCCCATACATAACAATAAAATTTTTACCCTGATTCCGTGCATACTCTGCATATTTTTTGTGCAATTCAGGATTTAATTTTCCCCCAGCCTGGGTCAAAGTTTTCAAATAAGGTAACTCCATTCGATAAAATCTTAATTTGTCCAAAATCTCATAAGTATACGGAACACCACTGAAAGACGTGCATTTCTGTTCTCTAAAAAACTGCCAGAATTCCCTCTGCATAATAGACTTATCTGTCAGACAAACGGTAGCACCAACAGACAAATGAGTGTTTATCACTGATAGGCCATAAGTATAATTCATAGGCAGGACGGTGACCGGTTTCTCCTCTGCATTTAATTGGAGATATTCTATAATCTGTTTTGTATTTACTTCTATGCTTTGATAGCTCTGACGGACTAATTTAGGACTACCTGTAGAACCAGATGTGGTAAGAAGTAATGCAAGCTCATCATATATTTTCATATTTGTTTTCTCTTTTTCATCTAAGAGACCAAGTGAATACCCATAAGCCTGATATATGACTTGTTTCATACCAAACTCGCTGCTCTTCAATTCCAGTTCCGAAGGATACCAGATATATGCCGGCTCATAGTTGTTTAACAATTCCTTTAACAATTCCTTGTCCATGTGGGAAGACAGGAGCAATGGTACAATATGATTTCTCAAAAAGCCCACATATCCCATGACAGATCCTATTGTATTTGAGCACAGTGAAAAGACAAGACTTCTTTTAGGTATATATTCACAAAGTCGATCACTTTCTCTATATAATTGTTCATATGTGATACTTTCATTCTGTTCATCATATAATGCTACTTTTTTGATATCATCTGCCAACTCTTTTTCAAACATTTTATCACCCTCTCAAAAATCCTGCGATTCGTTTTGTACCATTACCATCTACAAGCTTACTCATATTTTCTATATATTCTCGCTTTATTCCCGGAGTACGTTCATATAGGCTTAATGCCTCACAAATGTCTTTTGCAATATTTTCCCGCTCTCTTGCATCTCCCACTGACAACATAATATGATGTTTTCCCATTTCTTTCACAAACTCTTTCTGGTTATCCGCAAAGGAAAAACATACAGTCGGAATCCGGCAAGCACATAATTCAAATAATGTGGTACCGCCTGCTGACACCGCATAGGAACAAGTCCGCATATATTCACTTATATTCCGGATGTCCACGTGCAAATGTACATTCTTCCGGGTTTGCTCATAAACACGAAGCATTTCTATATTATGGTTTAATCTTCCTACAATAACATGAAACTCGAAATCCTGAAATATCTGATTTGTGATACAATACTGCAATATCTGACCTGCCACATTATAGGTATCCGTTCCTCCGGTAGTAAGCATAATGGACCTCTCACGTTTCAACGAATGAACACCACAAAATTCTTCCCGCAATGGTGCATACTTCATTCCTGACAGGAGTTTTACCTGACTATGCTGGTATTTTTTTTCATAGCTATTATCGCCGGGCCATTGGCTATAATGCAATAAAGCTGATACATGATAAGCTTCTGATGCCATATCATCCACATAAAGTACCGGAACCATCTGTTCTATAGAAGATAAATATGTATCCGTTGCCTGATAGGAATCTACTACAAGCCAGTTCAAATGAAGACACTTTATTTGTTCTTTCAATACATCTATTTCCGATTCCATCCGTCTCCAGTCTGTATTTAAAACATGGTACGAAAATTTATTCCGTACCAACACATCTGTCATCTTTTCTTCAGCAAGAAAAAAAATGCACTCCGAGCCTTGCTTTTTCAGTTCTGATGCAATCGCCACACAACGCATCAAATGTCCTGTGGCAATTTGTTCATTCGCATCTACACGAAAACCAATTTTATTTTTTGGCATCTTCAAGTCCTCCGGAATTGTTATCTTTCTATCTCATCCATTAATATTGGTTCACCAAATTTATAATTTTTCTTCGCTGGTTTTCCAATTAACTGTGTATAATACTTCGGTTTAATTCCCAATGCTGGTCGGATACTCCTTAAATTTTCTGCTGTAAATATTTCTCCCTTTTGTATTTCTTTCACAGCCACCAGGGAACGTCTCCCACCTAATCCATCCACTTCATGTGGCGTTAATTCGTATGTTGGATTTCCCATAATAACAGTGGTATTTCTAATATCTTTCACCATCTGGGCAAATTCGCTCATTTCCATAGAGAAACCAGAATCCGGACTCTCTATGTCTCTACTCAGACATACATGTTTCTCAACAACTTTTGCTCCCAATGCTGTAGCAATTACTGGAGCTAACGAACCAAACGAATGATCAGATAAACCAACTGGTTTGCCAAATCGTCTATGCATATCTGGTATAACCGAAACATTCATATCCTCATATT
>JAXFDY010000056.1:0-4539 GCA_034172985.1 Lachnospiraceae bacterium | reverse complement strand
GGTAAAGCAAGTTTCAATGTTGTTTTCAGACAGAATTAGGTCTCTACGAGAGGCTAAAAAGATTACGCAGAGAACGATGGCCAATGCTTTGGGCATCGGTGTACCTATGTATTGTCGCATCGAGAGAGGTGAAAGATCTGTGAGGAAAGAACAAATTCCAATAATTGCGGAAGCTTTGAAGGCCGATTCTGGAGATCTACTAAAATTGTGGTTGGCGGACCAGATGGCGACTCTTATGAAAGGCGAGGAAGAAGTGTTTAACGAAGTATTTGTCATTGCGAAGGAGAGCAAACAAATGAAGAGCAAAAAAAGAACGTTTACATTGATAGATATGTTTGCTGGTTGTGGAGGGTTAAGTTTAGGAATGGAGCAAGCAGGATTCAAGTCTATCTTTTTCAATGAAATAATGCCAGTATTCGCATCAACTTATCTTTATAATCGAACTATTCCTGATGGGCATTATTATATTGGAGATATCAATAAGTTGAATGACGAAATTGGAAATTATGAGCATATCTGGAATAATCTAGACGGTGGTGTGGATTTGGTTTGTGGTGGCCCACCTTGTCAAGGCTTTTCAATGGCAAATAGACAAAGGATTATTGATGATCCAAGGAACAATTTGTATAAAGCATACCTTCAGTTTCTCCATAACGTACGCCCAAAATTCTTCGTTATGGAGAATGTCAAAGGAATGGCACAGAGAATACCAGAGATTAAGGAAGACTTCATTAAATACCTTGGTGAAGAATATAAAGTTGACTACAGGCTATTACGTGCACAAGATTTCGGAGTACCTCAGAATAGAGAACGTCTTATTCTTATAGGAAACCGAATGGGTATCGAACCCAAAGAGATTTTCGATTCCATAGAGAGCAAAAAACGCAAGCCTTTTGTCTTGAGAGATGCCTTGGTTGGGCTTCCTCATCTGGAAGCAAGAAAAGAGAAAAACAAAGGTGAACTAGAAGAATTGTCATCTGGTCTTACCGAGCGTGACTTTTCATATGAGGAGAATGATTTCTATAAGTTTATCAATGGGAATAGGTCTATTAAAAAATTGTACAACCACAAGAATAGATACAATAATCCAAGGGATATAGAAATCTACACAAGGTTGCCTCAAGGTGCCAACTCTTTACATGAATCTATACAGGATATTATGCCTTACAAAAAGCGGAATGATATCTTCAAAGATAAATACTTCAAACTTGATGAGACACAGATTTGTAAAACAATCACTTCTCATATGAAGTTCGACTGCAACATGTATATTCATCCTTGGGAGTCACGAGGATTAAGTCCAAGAGAAGCAGCAAGAATTCAGACTTTTCCTGATGACTATGTGATAAAAGGTGCACAAAATCAATGGTATGCACAAGTTGGAAATGCTGTTCCTGTTAAGTTAGCAGAGGCTATTGGTAAAAGTATAATGGAGTTTTTGAAATGAAGCATTTAGAATTATTCGCAGGAATCGGAGGCTTCAGAAGAGCTCTTGATTTACTGTCTGCAGATGGGATAATGCCTTTTGAATGTGTAGGTTATTCTGAGATTGATACGAATGCAGTAAAAACATATACTATCAATTTCAATCCTGCAGCCTCGGAAGCTATGTTAGGAGATATTGTTCAGTTTACTTCAGATATCAAGAATATTGCGGCTCTTGAAGATTTTGATCTACTAACTGGGGGATTTCCGTGTCAGACATTCAGTATGATGGGTAAGCAAGCTGGTTTTAATGAGGACAGGGGTCAAATGTTCTTCAGAATCATGGACATTCTTAAAGTAAAAAGACCAAAATATGTTCTTTTGGAAAATGTGAAGAATCTATATTCACACGATAACAAAAGGACATTCAAAAGAATAGTAAATGAATTAGAATCAATAGGCTACGACGTAATTTCTGGCATCTTTAACACATCTGACTTTCATCTCCCTCAGAAAAGAAGTAGGGTACTTATTTTTGCTTCACTTAATCCTATTGAAGATAAATACAAAAACAGTTTTTGCTCAAAGGTAGTAGCTGATGCATTTGATAAGATTTATCGTGACACATCTTTATTGACAGCATCTTCTGTTGTTGAACTGCTTCAAACTGATGTGTCTGACAAATATCTACTATCAGAGAGAATTAAACCGACCATTCTTAGCGATGGTTCTGCAAATTTCAAGGCAAATTCTGAAATTAATCAAGAGATCGCAAGGACTTTAACTGCATCTATGCATAAGATGCACAGAGCTTGTCAAGATAATTACTACAGTATTGATTATATTAAATCGAAAGGAAAAATTAATCCAGCAAAATATCTGTCAAAAGAGGAATTGGCTAGATTGCCAATAAGAAAATTGACTCCACAAGAGGCTTTTTCACTCCAAGGTTTTCCACCAGAATTTGCAACAAAAGCAAGTGAAGCTGGTGTATCTGATGGTGCCCTTTACAAACAAGCCGGAAATGCTGTTAGTATAAACACCATTTATGCTGTCGTTCACTACCTAATAGCAAATAAATTATTATCATAAAGCATATGAAGGAAATAGTCAAGCAAATTAAAAATACAAATGCAAGCTATCGCGAGCTAGGCGCTGGAGATGCCAAGAACACTGATTTGTTTTTGGACCAAGAACAATATCCGTTTTTTGAAGGACGAGACACGATAAAGGTTTGCCTTCATAAACAAAATTTCGCACAGGCAATTCTTTTTATTGCATCAATATTGCCGAGAAAATTTGACAGTAGCGCTGTTCATAAGGTAGTAAAGTATTCAAGTGATTTTGTGCTTCATTCTCTTGCTGTTATAGATGGATTCTTTAGAGAAGGAGATATTTCAGTCAATGAAAAATACGTCACTTGGAATATTAGATGTAATACTGTTAAGAAGAACGGTGAACTTGATGAAAGATTCTACATCAATGGTTTAATGTCTTCTCACGGTTACACGGATATAGATGGAACTTACAAAGAAAACAAATTCACGATACGAGATTACCTTGCTGGCGGTTATTCTGTTGTGAAATTCACTAAAAATGAAGATGATGATTTTTTCGATTTCTTCATTAATAATGTTGCCGAGGGTTTTGAGAATGATTCTGAAGAAGAGATTAACCATATTGATATTGGAGAGTATGAAAACCTTCTTCTCAATAAGAAGAATCTAGTACTAACAGGAGCTCCTGGAACAGGTAAAACTTATCTTTCGAAAAAAATAGCAGCGACAATTGTCGGGAGTTGTTCTTGGGAGCAATTGTCTGACGAACAAAAATCACAAATTGGCTTCGTTCAGTTCCATCCTTCATATGACTATACGGATTTCGTTGAAGGACTTCGTCCAGGTGAGAATGGCGAATTCCGCAGGCAAGATGGTGTTTTCAAAGAATTCTGCAAACGTGCATTGGGTGATGAGGATGTTGTATCAGAAGTTTCAACAAATCTTTTTGACAAGGTCTATAATGAGCTTCTTGATGACATTCGAGGCGGTGTAATCACATCCTATGAAAGGATAACAGCTGAAGATAGAGGTCTAGCTGTAAATGATAAGAATAAGATTATTTTCGGGCCGGAAGTAAAGAATTACAAGACCACTTCTATTCGCAACCTCAGATTGTTGTTTGACTACTATCAATCGAAAGGAGTTTACGATGCGACAACATTGACACGAGACGATTTGTGGGGTGCAATTAGTACCCTTACAGGGGGAAAGACTAAGACACTGGATTACACTGAATATCGGTGGGCATTAAATCAGTTGTTGAGCAGGGTGACTGACGCTGACAAAGCTTTGGTTGAAGCTGAACCTATCTCGAATAAAGAAGATATAACGAAAAAGCCATTCGTCTTCATAATTGATGAAATCAACCGTGGAGAGCTTTCAAAAATTTTCGGTGAACTCTTCTATTCCATCGAGCCGGACTATAGAGGTCCGAAGGGAACTGTTCAGACACAGTACAACAATATGGTCGAGGATGATGACATCTTCAAATCCGGTTTCTATGTCCCGGAGAATGTATACATCATTGGCACAATGAACGATGTTGACCGTGGTGTCGAGGCGATGGATTTCGCTATCCGCCGCAGGTTTGGATGGAAGGAAGTGACTGCTGAAGAGAGTGCAGAAAATATGGGCATTACCGGATTGGCAAGAGTCAAAATGGACGCTCTGAACAAAGCCCTCATTGAGAATGGGCTGACGAAGGCTCATTGTATCGGTGGTGCATATTTCAGGAAACTGGAAGGAGATGATTTCAATGCTCTTTGGAACTATCATCTTGAAGGGATCATCTTCGAATACTTCCGCGGCGAACCTGATGCACAGACAAAGATTGACAATATCAAGAAAGCATACGATGATGCGAAACGTCTTGAGAAAGCTCTAGAGGGCGAAGAATCCGTATCGACTGAAGAAGGATCTGCAGAATGAAACTGAACGTTACAGACAACTGTCGCGAATATGTCATCGAAGAGAAAGATGTTCTTGATGACATGCGTCACATTGCAGACTGCCCGTTGGACAAGCTGACGGACAAGGACTGCAATGATGTCTGGGT
>JAXFDY010000159.1:0-5371 GCA_034172985.1 Lachnospiraceae bacterium | reverse complement strand
GAGATGATTATCCACAATAATATTGCCGAGCCATGGAAGGTTACAGTGGTTGATACAGGTCTGAATACAATGACCGGTGGGCGTTTAAAGAGGGTACAGAAGTATATAGGAAATGAGACATTTATGATGACCTATGGAGATGGTGTGTCAGATGTGAACTTGGACAAGTTGCTGGCATTTCACAGGGAATCTGGAAAGTCGGCTACTATTACAGCTATCCAGCCTGGAGGAAGATTTGGAGTGTTGGACATTGATGAAAATCAGAGTATTCGGCGGTTTACTGAAAAGGCAAAAGAAGATGGTGGGTGGATTAACGGAGGATTTATGGTTTTGGAACCGGATGTGCTGGAATACATTGCTGGGGATGATACTTTTTTTGAAAGAGAACCACTAGAGAATCTTGCCTTGGATGGAAAATTGAATGCGTATAAGCATGAGGGATTCTGGAAATGTATGGATACACTTAGAGATAAGGAAACACTGGATTATCTTTGGAATCACGGGCAAGCTGCGTGGAAACGTTGGAAATAAGGGTAAGTATGATGAAAGCAATGATTACAAAGAAAGGAAAAAAGAAGAATGATTACACCACAGTTAGAGAAAGATTTGGAATATACATTTCAAAGTTTAACAGATAAGGAAAGAAAAAAATTGGAAGGTTCCAGTGTACTTATTACTGGTTGTGCTGGATTTTTAGGCTTTTATCTGGTGCATTTCTTTTATTATTATCGTAAAAAATTTGATTTGAGGAAAGTTATTTGTCTTGATAATTTTATGTTGGGATATCCGAAATGGATTGATGAAATGGAAGAAGATGAGCATTTTGTGATTAAGAAGTTTGATATTATTTCGGATGAAATTTCTTCTATTCCAGAAGCAGCACAAGCAGATTATATTATTCATATGGCATCGATTGCTTCCCCAATGTTTTATAGACAATATCCAATTCAGACTTTGGATGCAAATATATGGGGATTAAGAGGACTTTTGGATTATTATAAAGAAAAAACAGTAAAAGGTTTTCTGTTTTTCTCATCCAGTGAGATATATGGAGATCCGGTGCCGCAGGCAGTTCCTACTGCGGAGGAGTATCACGGAGATGTATGTTGTACTGGTCCAAGAGCCTGCTATGATGAGTCAAAACGGTTTGGTGAGACAATGTGTATGTTGTTTGCAAGACAGTATAATATGCCTATAGGAGTAGTAAGACCATTTAACAATTATGGTCCTGGAATGAAAATAAATGATAAGCGAGTTCCGGCAGATTTTGCAAAAAATATTGTGGAGGGAAATAATATTAGAATATTATCTAATGGAAGTCCGAGCAGAACCTTTTGTTATATTGCAGATGCTGTAACAGGATATTTGAAAATCCTGTTACATGGGTCATATGATTATTTCAATATTGGGATAGAAAAACCGGAGATTTCAATTTCACATCTGGCAGAAATCTACCAGAATGCCGGAAGTAATTTATTGAACTATGAAGGTAAAGTTGAATATGCAGTATCCGAGGATAAAGATTATCTGACAAATAATCCGCAGCGCAGGTGTCCTGATATCAGTAAGGCGAAAAGGATACTAGGATATAATCCGACGATTTATGTAGAAGAAGGAGTGACTAGATTCCTTCAGTTTATCAAAGAAAGTCCGGAGGAAAATTTCATATGGTAACAGTATTTGGATTAGGATTTGTGGGATTAACTACCGCTTTGGGATTTGCACATTTAGGATATAAAGTATATGGAATTGATGTAGATACAGAAAGAAAAAAAACATTAAGAAGTGGGAAGTTACCATTTTTAGAGCCGATAATGGAAGATGAGTTGCGGAAACATCTCAATCAGAATTTTATCATCACAGAGGATGTAAATCAGGCAATAGCAGATAGTCAATATGTGTTTTATTGTGTGGGAACTCCTTATGGAGAATCCGGAAGTGCTGATTTAACCTACTTATTTGCTGCAATTGATGCTACAATTGACGCGATAACAGATGACAAATTTCGTGTGTTGGTTACAAAGTCAACGATTCCGCCATCTACAACGGCAGAAAAAATCTATCCTTATGTGCAAGGAAAAGGGGAAGTAGCAGCTCGTATTGGCATCGCCAATAATCCGGAATTTTTGAGGGAAGGGCATTGTTGGGAGGACTTTATTGGTGCAGACAGGATTGTAATTGGGTGTAATGATGAGATATCGGAATGTATGATGAGAAAATTGTATGAACCAATGAATATTCCAATCTTCTGTGTCTCTTATTCAACAGGAGAGTTTATTAAATATCTGTCCAATACATTATTGGCAACTATGATTAGTTATTCAAATGAGATGGCACAAGTGGCAGATATAATCGGGGGAATCAATGTTGCAGATGCGTTTCATATTTTGCATATGGATAAACGTTGGAATAACTGCGATATGACAGGTTATGTATATCCGGGGTGCGGATATGGCGGATATTGCCTGCCGAAAGATACATGTGCACTGCTGGCTCAGGCAAAGGCAAAAGGATATGAACCACAGATATTGAAACAAGTCATAGAAACAAATGAGAGCAGACCTAAAGGTATAGCAAAAAAAATATCAAACGGACTTGACAAGCAAGCAATAATTGGAGTTCTGGGTTTATCTTTTAAGCCGGATTCGGATGATGTAAGAGACACGGCAGCTTATAAAATCATCAAGGAATTAAATGGTATGGGGTATAAAAAAATAATTGCTTATGATCCGGCGGCTATAGAGGAATTTCAAAAACATTACAACGATATTGATGTGGAATATAGAAAATCTGTGGATGAGGTATATAGTGAGGCACATGTAATAGCGATTGTGACAGCCTGGGAGGAATTTAGAAAAATAAAAACATTAGGGAATAAACCGATTATTGATTGCAGATATATGTTGACTGTAAGATAGGTGAATGCAGAAGAAAGGAAGAGATATGGATAAAGGGCAAATACTTGAATTAGTAAAAGAATATTATAAGGAAAATCATCAAAAGAAGGCATATGAAACGGGAGACCGGATTAATTATGCAGGAAGAGTTTACGATGAAGAAGAAATGTGCAATCTCGTGGATTCTGCCTTGGATTTTTGGCTTACAGCAGGAAAATATACCAAAGAATTCGAGGAGGGATTGGCAGCATATTTAGATCTTCCATATTGTTCACTTGTAAACTCAGGTTCTTCAGCAAATCTACTGGCAGTGATGGCATTGACATCACCTTTGCTGAAGGATAGACAAATAAAAAAAGGTGATGAAATCATCACTGTTGCAGCAGCTTTTCCAACCACAGTAGCTCCAATTGTACAGAGTGGTGCGGTGCCTGTCTTTTTGGACATAGATATTCCTTCTTACAATATAGATGTGACAAATCTTGAGCAGGCTTACACAGAGAAAACAAAAGCAGTATTTCTTGCACATAGTCTTGGGAATACTTTTGATTTGAAAACAATAAAGGAATTTTGTGACAGACATGATCTGTGGCTAATTGAAGATAACTGTGATGGTTTGGGAGGTACCTATCAGATAGATGGTAAGGTCAAAAAAACAGGCACCATAGGCGATATTGGTACTTCAAGTTTCTATCCGGCACATCAGATGACGATGGGTGAAGGAGGTGCAGTTTATACTTCAAATCCGTTGTTACATAAGATTATACGTTCCATGCGTGACTGGGGCCGGGAATGTGCATGCTCTGGGGGACAGGATAATTTGTGTGGTCATCGTTTTGATGGACAGTTTGGTACTTTGCCACAAGGATACGATCATAAATATGTGTATTCACATTTAGGATATAATTTAAAGGCTACAGACATGCAGGCATCGATCGGAGTAGCACAGCTGAAAAAACTTCCTGATTTTGTGAAAAAGCGCCAGAATAATTGGGAATATCTAAGAGAACAGTTGGAAGATTTATCAGATCTTTTGATCCTTCCTGAAAAAGAGAGTGGAACGAATCCTTGTTGGTTCGGGTTTATTCTTTCAGTAAAAGAGGAATGTAAGAAAAATCGTGGTCAGATAGTGAAGTATTTGGAAGAACATAATATACAGACGAGAAATCTGTTTGCAGGAAATATTTTAAGACATCCATGTTTTGAAAACTATCAGAAGGATATCGATTATCGTATAGTTGGAACTCTGGAGAAAACAGATTATGTCATGAATAACAGCTTTTGGATTGGAGTTTATCCGGGAATGTCTACTGCTATGTTGGATGAAATGGTAAAGAGAATTCATGAAAGTGTCATGTAATCAACCGATTACAGATAAAGAAAGTAGGGATAAAGATGATAAATGGATTATCAATTTTTGATTGTTCCTTGAGAGAAATTGGATATCAGACAGGTTGGTATTTCTCTGAAAAAACGGTTAGAGATATTTATAATTTTGCACAGACAAAGGGAATTGACTATGTGGAACTAGGCTTTTTTCACGATGAGAAAGCTGATCCGAATCGTGGGCATTTTCGCTATTGCAGCACAAGAAACGAAGAAATCAAAGAGATATTCCGCAGTACCAAGAATCTTACAAAATTGTCTGCAATGAGAGATATTCAAAGGCCCTTAGCTCCATTGCTTCCCGCAAAAGATAGTATCATAGACACGATTCGGTTGTTGACGCGTTCTCCGGAAACAGATTTTGACATTTTGGATCGTTATCTTACAGAAGCATTGGAATTAGGATATGAAGTATTTGTCAATTTTACCAGTGCAGGACGAAATGCCATTGAGCAAAATATAAGGTTTGCCGAGTTTGCAAAGGAAAAAGGTGCTCATGCGATAGAATTTGCCGATACTGAAAGTGTGATGACAGAAGATTATGTGAGGAATACCATCAGGGAGTGTCATAAAGTAGGTGTGCGTATGGGATGTCATCTTCATGACCGGAATGGAACAGCCGAGGTGTTGGCAGATTTGGCAATACAGGAAGGTGCTGATTATATGGATGTCACTCATATTGGATTAGGCGGAAAATGGCGGGATGGTAACCTGACTATGGAATATCTTTTACGGAAGCTTGGAATCAATGGAGGATATGAAGCTACGATTATTAAAAATGAAATTATTGAAGACTTAATAAAATTTCATGAATATTCAGCTGCAGAATAGATAATATGGAACAGTAGAAAAGAGGAACTCATGGTAAAAATATCAGATTATATCATGCAATTTATTGCTGATCTTGGAGTGGATAAAGTATTTTATATTACAGGTGGCGGTGCCATGCATTTGAATGATTCCCTGGGCAGAAATGAACAGCTGGAAGGGGTGTGTATGATGCATGAGCAGGGGGCAGCTATTGCAGCAGAAGCATATGCACGTATACATGAGGGATATGGAGTGTGTCTTGTTACCAGTGGACCAGG
>JAXFDY010000143.1:0-6044 GCA_034172985.1 Lachnospiraceae bacterium | reverse complement strand
AATTCAAACAAACCTTCTGCAAACTTTGGATTACGAATTGCATAATCTTAATTATTCCAGAACACAAGTAAACAAAGGCATGGCTTCGCCACTACCCCATTCTTTGCGGCATTATTCTCAATATATGTCTGCTTGATTTTTTCCTGGAGTCATCAAACTCTCAGTATATTTCAAATCAGTTATATGTATTATCGTATAGTTTTTATTCTACGAAATTATACAAAGCAAATATGATTATATCATTTATTTTATTTTTTTCAACCACAAAATACATAATTCTACGAAATTTACAGTTATTTTTTTATCCAAACAATTCAAAATACATGAAATACTTATATTCCTTTTCTTAGACAAATTTTTCTATTGACTTTCCTCATATAATTACGTTATAATAAAATTCGCCCATATGGGTATCATAGATACGGGGTAGTAAAGGTTTCGACAGGGACTTTGCAGCCGGTGAAGCTATTCGTATGCAATGCGTCAAATGGCAAACTTAAATATAAACGCTGAAGATAATTTAGCTTACGCTGCCTAGTTGCAGCTGTCTTACCTATAGGACCTACACTATAGACTAAGGCATCGAACTTGTAGGAAACGACATGTATTAAGCTTTGCGTACATGGGCGTAATATGAAGCTACTGAAGCTGTCAGGGTGTTAGTTCCCGGATAGTGGAGGGAATGCAAAATAACTGACTATAATAGTAGAAGAACGGGGAATTGGTTTTTGGACACGGGTTCGACTCCCGTCTACTCCATTTTATGTGGTAAGGAGGGACCCACTTCTGGTGGGAGGATTCCTTATCACTTTCCATTTTGTGGTAAGGAGGGACCCACCTCTGGTGGGAGGATTCCTTATCGCCACATAAGAAAGTAATTTGGAAATACATCAAAATACATTTATGGGCATTGCAAAGACGGAAGACAGTGTAAAAGGCAGAAAACTTTTCATACTGTCTTCTTTATGTTCCAAAAAATAGAATCGGACATTCGACATCTTGATAATCTCTTACTACAATGTTTATACTATTTATGATATTTTTGGTATTATTTATATCAAAATTGGAATAATAACAATATAATATTAATAACAGCTTGATATTTTTTGATATTTGTAGTATCATAAAATCGTATATGTTTAGAAGGAGATGTTGTCATGAAACGTTTATCTCAAGAAAAAATGGTTGAAACAGTAAGGATACTGCGAAAAGCAAAGAATCTAACACAAGAACAATTAAGCAATGCAACAGGCATAAATAGACAGATGATTGGTAGACTTGAGAATAGTGAATACATGCCGTCTATTCCTCAATTAGAAAACTTGGCAAATGTGCTTGGTTTCGATATTACGGAATTGTATGTTGATAATGAGCCGATGATTTATACTGCATTCAGAAGTTCTAGCATGTCGGAGGAAGAAAAAGAAGGTGTTGATCATATGTTTGAAATGATGATGGCATCAAAACAGCAACTTCTGTTGAGAAAGGCGATGCTTAATGAGTAAAGATAATTCTTTAATATTAAATGATCAGCAAATATTAGAAGTAAAACGTTTGGCATCTGATACTAGACGTTTCTTTGGTGTTCATTTAAATGTTCCAATAGGCAGTGATATTCGTTTATTATTAGAAAAGAAGGATGTCCTTTTATGCGAATATCCATATCCAGATTCAAAGGGTACCCATACATATGGAAATATTACTTGGATTAAAAATGATGATGATATTATTACCTTTATAGGTCTAAATACATCAAGTTATTATGATGAGCAGATATTTGCTATAGCTCATGAAATCTACCATTACACTACAAAAACCGGAAAAGCTTATACACCGGATGTTGAGTATGAAGATCAGATTACAGAAAAGATGGCTGATAGGTTTGCGGCAGAATTGCTACTTCCCGCAGAAGCATTATTAGCTCTAGTATCAGATGTATTTGGTTCAGTGAACATGTATGATGTGTCGGATAACAAAGCATTAAGATTTATCGCCAGAATACAATGTGATTGGTGGCTTCCATACCAGGCTATTATTAATAGATTGTATGAGGAAAACATTATTAGCATTGATCAATATAACAACTTATATGAGCTCAATTGTCGGTCTGAAAATGAAATATATAGAAGAATATTAAAGAGCACAGATAGTGCAATATCTGAGTTATTAAACAAAAAAACCAAAAATATAGGTATCTCAAACAAAGTAATCGAAACCATTATAAGCAACTTTGAAGATGGGTTAATTGATGAGAATGAATTTATTGAAAATCTGGCTCTTTTTGGGATGAAACCTGATGATTTTGGTTTTGATATGCAGGTTGAGTTTGATGATGATCTCAAAGATCTTTTTGAAAGCGAGGATGATTAATGAGGGTAGATACAAAAGAAATCAATCCTGCTTTTCAAAGCATTAAACAAAATCCAAATCAAATAGTATTTCTGGATGCAAACTTCTTCATTCCTCCGGATAGAAGTGACTATGCAAAAGTAAAACAGTATTCGTTCGAAGATTTCAGAAATAATTGGCTGATACCATTACTAAGTGAGTTTCCGGGAATATCTATTCATGAGTCTGTGTACGATGAATTAGTGGCTGAAAAAGTTAAGACATATGCAGATGAGCAGTTAAATGCCAAACCTGCAAAATTAAAAATATATCATGATACAGAACTTAACACTAAAGAGATAGCTTTGATGAATTATTATATTTCTAAGCTTTCAGTACATTCACACTATGACCCTATTCGAGATAATACAAAAGATCGCGGAGAAATAAAATCATTATCATTTATGGCTGTTAAACAGTTTTTATTCTTTGCTGCAAATGATGCCTTGCCAGTGCGTTTGATCAAAGAAGCCGATAAATTAAATACAGGACTTGATTATCTTGGAATTATTCAAATGTATGAACTAATATACTATCTGTACAAAACAGGAAAATATGATAATAAACAGTTGAGAATTTTATATAAATATCAGTATTACTTGTCTCCTACAGATAAAAGATACAATCCAGAGTGGGGAGAATTTGTTGATCTGATGGATAAGTTATATGACGATAACGATTAAGCGCTTACATATGTAAGCGCTTTTATAATACAGAAAATTGTTTTCTCTTTCTCAACTTCCTACATAACCCACTATCAAATTAATACAGATTTTTCACCTTGAACTCTTTCTCAACTTCCCGTCGCTGGTCTTTCTTTGCAATATCCTGACGCTTATCATAAAGCTTCTTGCCTCTTGCCAGACCGATTTCTACCTTTGCAAGACTTCCTTTGAAATAAACCTCAAGAGGAACCAGTGTATATCCTTTCTGAGCCAGTTGTCCTGCCAGTTTATGGATTTCATGCTTATGCAGCATCAGTTTTTTAACACGAAGCGGATCTTTATTAAAGATATTTCCCTTTTCGTAAGGACTGATATGCATATTATAAACGAAGACCTCCCCATCCTCTACTCGCACAAACGCCTCCTTAATACTACATTTTCCCATGCGCAGGGATTTTACCTCTGTACCATGAAGACAGATTCCGGCTTCATAAGTATCTTCTATAAAATAGTCAAATCTGGCTTTTTTATTGTTTGCTATCAGTTTTCTGGATTCCTTCGCCATCTTCCTGCTCTCCTTCTACCAATTCAAAGTCTATGACTCTCTTTATTTTATCTGTTCCCAACACTTCGATGGTTACAGATTCTCCCAGTTTATATGTTCTTCCGGTTGTTTCTCCTACCAGCTCATACTTTTCTTCATCATAGTAATAGTAATCGTCTTTTAGCGAGTTAATGTGTACCATTCCCTCTACGGTATTTGGCAATTCTACATACATTCCATATGCTGTGATTCCTGAGACAACTCCCTCATACCTTTCGCCGATATGTTTGCTCATATACTGGACTTTTTTCAGTTTATCCGTATCTCTTTCTGCATCATCTGCCCTGCGTTCCGTAAGACTTGCCTGTTCCGCTACTTCCGTAAGAATCGATACATAATGCTTGATTCTCTTTGGACTGATACCTCCATGCAGATTTTCCTTAATAATTCTATGAATCTGTAAATCCGGATAACGACGTATCGGTGAAGTAAAATGGCAATAATACTGTGTGGCAAGGCCAAAATGGCCGGAAGATACAGTTGTATATCTGGCCTGCTTCATAGAACGGAGTGTAATTCGGCTGATTAAAGCTTCTTCCGGTGTACCATCAATTCTCTGCAACAGTTTCTGCAGCTCTTTTGGATGAATTTCATCTTTGCCCATTTTTAATCCATATCCAAAGTTATTAATGAACAGCTCCAGCTTTCTCATTTTTTCCGGATCAGGATTGTCATGGGTACGGTACACAAACGGAATTTCCTGCCAAAAATAATCCTCTGCCACTGTTTCATTTGCAATCAGCATAAAATCTTCAATAATCTTTGTAGCCTCATTTCTTTCATAAGGCTTAATATCTACCGGAATACCTTTTTCATTGAGATATATTTTACTTTCCGGAAAATCAAAGTCGATAGAGCCTCTCTTTTTACGCTTATCACGAAGGATTTGAGCCAGTTCTTTCATCAAATCGAAAAATTCAACATAATCTTCATATTCCTTCAAAACTTCCTCATCACTTCTTTGCAGAATTTTGTATACATTTGTATAACTCATTCTTCTATCCACATTGATAACCGTCTCTGCAATTCTATGTCCTACCACTTTTCCCTTCTCATCAATATCCATAATACAGCTCAAGGCCAGACGATCACAGCCCTGATTCAAAGAGCAGATTCCATTTGAAAGCTTTTGTGGCAACATAGGAATGACCCTGTCTACCAGATATACACTGGTACCACGTTTCAATGCTTCTTTATCCAGGACACTGTTTTCTTTTACATAATGGCTGACATCTGCTATATGCACTCCTAAATGATAGAATTTTCCTTCCTTTTCCAATGTGACAGCATCATCCAAATCTTTTGCATCTTCACCATCTATTGTTACTGTCCGCAAATCGCGCAGATCCAGTCTTCCAGCCATGTCTTTTCTATCAATCTCATCAGGTATCTTTTCCAGATAATCCATGACACTCTGAGGGAACTCCGCCGGAATATTATATGCTTTTACAATGCTCATAATATCCGTACCAGGGTCATTGATATGACCTATGATTTCTTTCACTTCACCCTCCGGTTTTTTGTCCTTACTTCCGAAATCAGTGATTTTTACTACTACTTTATGACCGGTCATTGCACCTTTTGATTTTTCTTTCGGAATGAAAATGTCACGGTTAAACTTTTGATCATCTGGAACTACAAAGCCAAAGTTTTTGCTTTTCTGATAGATTCCCACGATTTCTTCTGTACCATGAGAAAGTATTTTAACGATTTCCCCTTCTTTACTTCGACCTCTTTTTCCATCTTTACTCAATGCAACCTGCACCAAATCCCGGTTAATCGCTCCATTAATACAATGTTCCGGAATAAAGATGTCTTCTTCCTCTCCCTCTATCGATACAAATCCGAAGCCTCTTCGGTTTCCTTCAAAAGTTCCCACCTTAATATCCGCAGAAGCCAATGCATATTTACCCTTCTTCGATACAGCTATTTTCCCTTCATTTACCAGTTCGTTCAGCACATACCGAAGCTCTTCCCTATCTTCTTTTGCTACATTTAACACCATGGCAAGTTCCTTGGTTTTCATGGGTACATATTCTTTGCTCTTTAATATATCTAAAATAATTTTTTTTCTTTCCGATAATAACTGTTCTTCCATTTTTACTTACCCTCCTTATCTCCAACTCTCTCTCTTATTTTCTTCCAGCATACTGTAAATATTCATTTTAAAAGTATTTCCTATAAGGATTAGGGTGCCAAAACATGCCGATACAGTCTTGCTGTGCATACTGCGTTATATTTATGCATGGCAGTGACTTATGGGAGAAGCTTAGATGTTCTTAGAACTCTATATACATATCAGCAAATTTCGGAATGGATTCCGAAATAGATGCAATGAAGCCATGGATGGCGACTTTGCATCGGTTGCGTCTGTTTAAAATAAAAAT
>JAXFDY010000119.1:0-2846 GCA_034172985.1 Lachnospiraceae bacterium | reverse complement strand
CCCAAATGAATTGAAGATCCTGTACCAAACAAGAAATTCACATTATCAAGTTGAAGATAATTCTTGATAAGTTCTTTGACTTTCGCCACAGCCTTATTTCTTTCCTCTTCGGAAATTATGCTGTTCTCTTCATCGTTTGGTGTATGACCAGACCACGAAATAAGCTTATCTGTATTACCTATGTAGATATGATTCAAATTAGCGTCCATATTCTTATGTTTGAGATTTAACTTGTTCTGACCGAGGTTACGATCCTCGTAAAAGACCAAATCGTCAGATATTGTTCATTCGGTTTTCTTCTTTCTTCCCCCAGTATGCTCGGTTGAGCGAGTGGCGAGTAATGATTCAAACATTTCTCGCTTCTCGTTGCTCAACGTGCCTTCTTTGATCTTCTTTCTTTGGTACTTCGCCCAGAAAAGGAGAGCTCGGTTCTCTACAACATGCTTGTCGGGCAGATGCCCTCGTTCACTGATGTAGGCCTTGAGGGCTTCGTAGTTATGATACCAGTTCTCTTCGTTCTTTGTCGCCATTAGGATTAAATTATTTCTTAATTTGCCAGATCTCTGGCATGCTTGAACTACAGGACTATAATCTCCTCAAAAAGCGTGTCTTTATTTTCACTCACAGGATAGACAAATGTACCAATTCGACTTGAGTCAAAATAAATCTGTGGGCAAAGAACAGGTTGATGCAATCCTGGGTTCTCCACACAATGAACAAATGCATGTCGAGCCTTAGTGATTTGCCATATATCTGGTATATACCCGTTCTTGGAACCATGATGTGGCAGTTGGAGCAAGCCGACTTCAGAATTCATTATTTTGGGAACCAAACTCTTGAATGCAATTCTAAATGAATCTATGTTCAATAGTGTATCTCCCGTAAATAAACATGATGGGCTTCTATAGGATTCAAATAATCTATCATCGTATCTATACGGATTAGGACAATATCTCCAAAAGCATACATTTTCTTGACAATTAGAATAACTGAATGAATTAAGCCTTTTTGAAACCAATAACATTGTGCTGTAATTCAAATTGTCTGTGCCATAGCATTGCTTGCACACTTTCTTGTAAAGACGAGATAGTTTCCGAACAAGCGACCTATCCTTAACATCAAAGTTCTCCAATTTTTCTTTCGCAATACCAGCCTTTAGAGCCTCGGTGATAAACACATCGAAAACGGTATTATCCTGAAGATGGAAAGGAATATAACACCAATCATATTCAGGGATGGATATTCTAAATAAAGGATCTACATGTTGACCATCCGATAGATTTACTATGGGCAATATGAAGTCTTCTTTCTCAGGATCATATTCCTCAATTGGCGATAAAGAGCGATTTCCTCCAATCTGAAAAGGGTCAATAAAGATGACAGTAGCATTCTGCCTTAACCAATTCACAAGAGAAGTATATTCCATGTTATACAGGTATTCCTTGAGAAGAATGTATGGATTGTAAAGCCATGGAATAAAAACTTTTGTTTCCTTGGTAATTGGCAGTTTTGTGACTTGATTTATGTGATCTCTGTGGAAATGAGAGATAAACAGCACGTCGACTCTCGTCAGTTCATTTGTAATTATACTGTTGATTCGAGTGTTCATGCCATGCGTATCACTACCGCAATCATATATCATGCAGAATTCCGAAGTTGCATCATCTCGCACGAATCTTTCTGACAAGAATCCTCCCATTCCAACTGGGTACACTGTCCTTGTTAGTTTCTTCATTCTTGCAAAAAATTTACGTCAAACAAGCTTATACACTTATATTAATCAACTCCACAGATGTTGTTGAGACATCTTCCACATAACAATTCAGAGTCACCCCTTATCAGAAATGATCAAAAGGGGTATAATCAAATTTAGGATTCTTTTTCTCAAGCCATTTCTTTATTTGATACCTAGAGGACGGGAATCTCTTTCTAGCATATATTTGCCAATTATTATTAGAATACTCAACGACTTTAGTAAGTTGAGCCTCTGTCATCTCACATAACAGACTATCCAGCATGTTTTCAAAGTAATCATCCGCATTATCGAATTGAGGGGATTTTCCATAAAGTTCAATGGCAAAATCAATCGCATCTGCTCTTGAAACGTTGGCAGACAAGTATTCTATCATATAATTAGCAGTATCGCTCCAGATAGAGCCGTCTGCCTGCTTTGCATGAACTAATGGATCAGCATCAATACAGAATGCCATTGCTTTGTGATAAATATCCGAATTAACCTTTTGTTCAAAGGCTAGCTTAGTATCATCAGGCATAGCGTTGTATACTTCTTTGTATTGATTTGCCAAAAGAATGAACTGTTTGATGCACCCATTATCTTCCATTGATATATTGGCGCCATAGTAAGCTGATTCTTCTTTGATTGCCTCCAGAAAGAATGCATAATGACGGTCTATAAGAATACTTAGGACAGAACTGGCAGCCTGTCTGTTATCTGCAGACTTCTGATCAGTAAGCTTAAATACCAATTTACACAGTTTTTTGAAAATCTCATATTCCTCGCGTTCGTTGTCTATTTTGTCCAGGTATTTTGACCGAATGTAGTCATGCATCTTCTGCGGTTCTGGAAATAGTGCAGACGCATTCACTATATCATCAGTAAACACATTGAATAGGTCTTTTGACAGGAACGATGGTTTACAGAGTACTCCTTCAAGCATATCAATAATGAAGCCTTGTACCGTTGACGGATTAGGTCTGTATAAATTCAGAGAACCGTCAATTACAGGATGAGCACAAAGATTTCGTTCCGTTTGCAAATGCTCGAAATGTGCGTATGAGTCATTCTTTAGAATTTTATTCTTCTCATGGCACTTCTTGGGCATTTC
>JAXFDY010000068.1:0-33340 GCA_034172985.1 Lachnospiraceae bacterium | reverse complement strand
CAAAAAATGCTTGAAATTCTTGATATGGTATGATAAAATCCGTATGTTATGTAATGAACAGTCTGCTATGTCTAGCACATGGTAGCAAGTATAAGTTAAGAGGTGAAAGAAATGAAAGAAGGAATCCATCCAGCGTACTATCAGGCAAAGGTTGTTTGCAACTGTGGTAACGAGTTCGTAACAGGTTCAACAAAAGAAAATATCCATGTTGAAATTTGTTCAAAGTGCCACTCATTCTACACAGGTCAGCAGAAGTCTGCTAAGGCTCGTGGACGTATTGATATGTTCAACCGTAAATACGGCTTTACTACTGAGGATTAATATGGTTTTTAAGGTTGAGAAATTTTCTCAACCTTTTTTAAATTAATTGATAAATGATTATGGAATTGCGTTTGCTAAAGGAGAAACAAAATGAAAAGGTCATGCGGAATAGGCGGACAGGCAGTGCTTGAAGGCATTATGATGAAGAATAAAGATAAATATGCCGTAGCTGTCAGAAAACCAAATAAAGAGATAGAAGTGAAAGTTGAAGAATACAAGAGCTTCTGTGATGGAAAAAAGTTACTTTCTCTGCCATTTATCAGAGGCATTTTTAGTTTTGTTGATTCAATGGTATTGGGAATTAAGACTTTAATGTATTCTTCGGAGTTTTATGAGGAAGAAGAGGAAGTACAGGAGGATACTGTAGCAGATAAGGCAGTGAAATCTATTTTTAAAGATAAAGCAGAAGATGTGCTGATGGGATTGACTGTCTTTCTTTCAGTGGTTTTTTCAGTGGCTTTGTTTATAGTCCTTCCATATTTTGTTTCAGAGTTTCTGAAAAATCTTCTGGATATTCATTCAAATGCAGTACTTTCGGTTGTAGAAGGTGTGGTCAGAATTATTATATTTATTGGATACATTGTATTGATATCCATGATGAATGATATTAAAAGGACTTACATGTATCACGGTGCAGAGCATAAATGTATTAATTGTATTGAAGATGGAAAAGAATTAAATGTGGATAATGTCCGGGCAAGTTCCAGACTTCACAGAAGATGCGGTACAAGCTTTTTGTTTTTGGTAATGTTTATCAGTATTATAGCATTCATCCTTGTTTCATCGCTGCTTCCGAGTGATGCCGGAAAATTGATGAAGGTAATCGTAAGATTACTTTTGGTTCCTGTGATAGCAGGAGTATCCTATGAGGTGCTTCGTCTGGCAGGAAAGAATGACAGCCTTATCGTCAGAATTATCAGTGCACCGGGAATGGCGTTGCAGAAGCTTACCACAAAGGAGCCGGATGATTCAATGATCGAAGTGGCTATTCAGGCAGTAGAAGCTGTATTTGACTGGAGAGAATATCGAAAGGAAATAGGAGAAAATGTTGCCAAGAATGCGTGAAGTGTTGGCGGATGCGGAAGAGAAGCTCCGGCAGGCAGGGATAGAGGAATATAAAAATGATGCCTGGCTTTTATTTGAATATATATTCCAGATTGATAGAACCCATTATTTTCTTCAAATGAACGAAGAAATAGGTGCAGAAGAAAAAATGAGATATGAGCAGTATAAAAATGTTGTTGACAGAAGATGCTGCCGTATTCCACTTCAGCATATTATAGGAAACCAGATTTTTATGGGAATTGATTTTGAAGTGAATGAGCATGTGCTGATTCCACGTCAGGATACGGAAATTCTTGTGGAGCAGGCATTAACCATCTGCAATGATTCAAATAAGGATTATATGGAAATACTAGATATGTGTACCGGTTCAGGGTGCATTGCAATCAGTATGAAAATGCTGGCAAAAAAACAGATCACAGTGACGGCAGCAGATATCTCAGAACAGGCATTGCAGGTTGCAGAAAGAAATGCAAAGAAGAATCATTGTGAGATTGTTTTTGTGCATAGTGATCTGTTTGAAAAGCTTAAAGATAAGACGTTTGATATGATTATTTCCAATCCGCCGTATATCAGAAGCAGTGTGATTTCGTCTCTGATGAAGGAAGTCAGGCTTTATGAGCCGATGCTGGCTCTAGACGGAGACGAAGATGGATTAAAGTTTTATCGTGAGATAACGATGGAAGCAGAGAAATATTTAAACCCTGGCGGATGTATTTTGTATGAAATAGGATATGACCAGGCAGAAGAGGTCAGCCGGATTTTGGAACAAAGAGGTTTTTCTTCCGTTCATACAGTAAAGGACCTTGCAGGTCTTGACCGAGTAGTAATGGCAGAGAAACAATAGAAACGATGGAGGAAGATTATGTTTGATAAGTTAGAAGATCTTTTGTTAAGATATGAAGAATTGATGAATGAATTAAATGATCCTGATGTTGTAAACGACCAGCAGAGATTTCGTAAAATTATGAAAGAGCAAAATGACCTTGCCCCTATTGTTGAAGCTTACAACGCTTATAAGCAGGCAAAACAGGATATGGAAGACAGCCTTGCTATTCTTGATTCTGAAAGTGATGAAGAGATGAGAGAGCTGGCGAAAGATGAATTAAACGATGCAAAGGAAAGAATCGAAGCATTGGAGCAGAAATTAAAGATTCTTCTGCTTCCAAAGGATCCAAATGATGATAAGGATATTGTAGTGGAAATCAGAGCCGGTGCAGGTGGAGATGAAGCTGCGTTGTTTGCTGCTGAATTATTCCGTATGTATACACATTACATTGAGTCCAGGGGATGGAAAGTGGAGGTTGTGAATGCAGATGAGACTGGAATCGGTGGTATGAAGGAAATTGAATTTATGGTTAAGGGACAGGGTGCTTATTCTGTCATGAAATATGAAAGTGGCGTACACCGTGTACAGCGTGTGCCTGAGACAGAGTCCGGCGGACGTATTCATACTTCTACAGCTTCCGTGGCAGTTATGCCGGAGGCAGAGGAAGTGGATGTTCAGATCGACGAAAAGGATATTCGAATTGACGTAATGCGTGCTTCCGGTAATGGCGGACAGTGTGTCAATACAACAGATTCTGCGGTGCGACTGACACATTATCCTACAGGTATCGTGATTTATTCCCAGACAGAAAAATCACAGATTCAGAACAGGGAGAAAGCCTTCGCACTGTTGCGTGCAAAACTGTACGACCTTGAGATTCAGAAAGCCCATGATGCGGAAGCTGATGCCAGAAGAAGTCAGATAGGTACCGGTGACAGATCAGAGAAAATCAGAACTTATAACTTCCCACAGGGGCGTGTTACGGACCATAGAATTGGACTGACATTGTATAAGCTGGATAAAATTATGAATGGTGATATTCAGGAAATAATCGATGCCTGCATTGCTGCAGACCAGGCGGCTAAGCTTGCAAATATGAACGAATAGCACGGATGAACGAAAGGATGATTGGACTGTTTGCAGTCTAATCATCCTTTCTCTTGTTTTTATTCATTTGTCGGGCAACTCATAAAATGTATATACATTTCCTTTTATTTTTTTACTCATATAGGTACATGAATCGGCATTTTTATAGATAGTTTCAAAATCCAATCCGTCATCCTTCATCTTAAACGTAGCACCCAGGCTGACATAAATTTTTCTATCACCTATTTCTGGTATGGACATATGGTCGATAGCATTAAAGAAGTTTTCAATTTTTGCCACAGCCTGCTCTTTGTCTGTTATACCCTCTGCAAAGACTGCATATTCATCTCCACCTAATCTCATTACCACATCTTTTTCACTAAATGACGTCTTGAGGCAATTAGCTACCTCGATAATAACCTTATCTCCTACACTATGGCCAAAATCATCATTTATGGATTTGAATTTATCCACATCTAAAAGACAGAACATTCCTTCATGATTCTGTAAAATAAGTTCGTTTATTTTTCTTTCTCCGGAACCTCTGTTTCTGATTCCTGTCATCAGATCCGTTTCTGATAAATATAACAATTGATTTGATTTTTTCTTTTCTTTGTCAATGTTTTCTACTACCCATAAGACTTTGCTTAATCTGTTGTTTTCATCATAATCAACTGCAATAAATCTTGCACGGCACCATCCTGAAATATTACCTAAAAACTCCATTGTAATGGTATTTGCGTCCTGCATACGTTCATCCAGGGTGCTCATGTCAATAAATTTCAGCATTTCATCCAGAAACTGTTCATCTGTGAGATTTGACATCACATTATTTAGAAGCATCTGAATATTTTTTGTTCTTCCATTTATTAATTTGTTGATATGAGCTTCACTGCTGAGGGGTTCCAGGGTATTATTTTTTATGTCAAGTATATGCATGGATATGTATATACTTGCTGCAGAGGCCAACAGTCTTTTCTGATCGATTTCATTTGCTACAGCTGCTGTATTGTCTATAGTTGTTAAGATTGCTGTTCTTTTTTCGTTCATATATATGACAGAAATAGTTGTGGAATATACATTATTGTAACCGTCTTTATTTTTTATTTTTGACTTATAATCAATTCTGTATATAGTGTTTTCTTCCATATTTCTCAGATTTTGTATACCCATAAACTCTTTTACACGCAGAAAATCTTCCGGTATCAGGTATGCCTCCTGGCTGTTTAACCATTCATTCCAGTCGCCTTTGTATTCCTTTTTGACCTTATTATCCTGAAAATACAGGTAATCTGAATGGGCTGTCTCCAAATCTACGCGTCTTATGCCTTTATATGTGCCCGATGCAGTAGTGGTTAAGATACGCTCATAATTATCAACCTCTATGTCCTTTTCTCTTATAAGTTCTTTATGCTTCCGTTTTGATTTAGCTCTTATATGCATCAAAAATATAATCAATACCAGTATAATGGAAAAAATTGCTATATATGCATTAATTATATTTTTTCTTATAATTGAATTATAAGCATCGATAGGAACTATCTGGACTACTTTCCATCCGGTTTTTTCATTAATTGTTGTGCATGCCATGGATTTTCCTTTTGCACATTTTATCTCAAAGGTATTGCTGTCTCTATTTTTCATATGGACTGAAAATGCATTTTCTGATTCATCATTAATCTCAAGTTTTTCTAAGACATCTTTAAGCTCGCCCTCTTTTGGCACATCAACAGTCGAAGCTATGACTCTGTTATTTTCATCGCAGATAATACCAAACAGATCTTCTCCGAACAGATTGGTATTAAGTACATTGATCAGAGTTGATTTTGAGCCTATGGCACCTGTTAACACACCTACTATATTATTGTCATAATATAATGGAGTATAAAAATTTATCAGATATTCGTCTGAGTATTTGGGACTATAATTGATCCAGATACCGGTTTTTCCGGATATTCCCTCATTATAATATACACGGTCGCTGGCATCAAACTCTTCACCTTTATCTGTTATATTTATACCATCCTGACGTATATACTCAATAAAGTCAAATGGCGTCTGAGATACAAGTGAACTGGTTAATTCTCTGGCATTTTCCAGTGTTTCACTGCTCATAGTCTGCGTAATCATATTTGATGTGAGCTTTATGCTGTTTATTGCAAGACTTGTATTTACATCTATGCCCTTTGAAATCTCATTAGTATTGTATTCTAATGTTTCTTTTGCATATTTTTCAAATTTGTTTTGAAGAGAAAAAGAATATAATGACACAATACTTATAATAATAATAGCCACAATAATCAACAGAATGTTATTTTTGTCTTCTTTTAGCCTCTCTATCCTCATAGTGTTCTCCATTCAGCTATTTTACCCAAATTATTTACTATCTATTGTACCATATAATACAGGTAAATGTCCACAAAAAAACCACATTATCGCATCATATGGAGGTGCTTGCAGATTTTGGTTTGGTTGATTCTTAAACGAAAGATTTTCAGTTGACAAAATGGATATAAAAGATATGATATATAACAACAATCGTTATCATTATGGGTATCTGCTGGTATGTGTTAATGAAAAAATACAAAATACAATGTAATAGGAGTTTGTAAATCATGTATGAATTTGTAAAAGAAGAATTGCTAAATATGGCAGATGAGTCATATAAAACTTTTCATGGAAGCCTCATTCCCGGAGTTCAGACAGAATTTTTAGGAGTGCGGGTCCCCAAATTGAGAATTTTGGCAAAAAAAATAATCAAAGATGACTGGAGAAGTTTTTTAAGTGAATGGGAAAACAGCAATGTATATGAAATCATTATGCTTTATGGGATGGTGATGGCTGGAGCAAAATGTGATTTTGAAGAAAAACTTAAATATGTAGAAAAATTTGTGCCCCAGATTGATAATTGGGCAGTTTGTGATATTGTCTCAGGAGATTTGAAGGAAATAAAGAAACATAGGGAAAGGATGTATGAATTTATTCATCCATATTTGCATTCGGAAAAGGAGTATGAATTAAGATTTGCCATTGTTGTGCTGATGCAGTATTATCTGACAGAAGAATATATTGATCAAGTTCTTTACTGGTATGGAAACATTCATCATGAAGGTTATTATGTTAAGATGGCAATAGCATGGGGCATTTCTGTCTGTTTTGTGAAATATAGAGATAAGACGATAGATTTTTTACAGCATTGCGAGATGGATACCTTTACCTATAATAAAGCATTACAGAAAATGAGAGAATCTTACAGAGTCAGTGCAGAAGACAAAGAACTGTTAAGGACAATGAAAAAGCATACGGAATAAAATCTGTGTATCAGGACATACTATACCTGTATTATTTTTTAGGAGGTATGATTATGACACAGTTATCCGAGAAAGAATTATCTGCATTAAAAGATTTGTTATCCGAAGAAGAACTTCTGGTTAAAAAATTCCAGATGCTTGCTGAACATGCGGATACAGCAGAATTAAAGTCAAAAATGACAGAGATATCCAATAAGCATCAGGGTCATTTCAACGAGTTGTACTCAAAATTATCTTAGGAGGGAAATCATAATGGCAGGAATTTATACAGCAAAAGAAGTTTTGGGAGACGCATTAGCTGCACAGAAAACAGCAACCGGACAGTTTAACATGTCAGCAAACGAATGTGTGCATGAAGATGTGAGACAGACTATGCTTCATATATTAGAACAGGAGCACAGCATTCAGCAGGATGTCTTTCATATGATGCACAGCCAGGGATTTTATCCGACACCGGCTGCCGAAGAGAAGAAAGTACAGGATGTAAAGCAGCAGTATAGCCAGTGTGTAAAGTAAAGACAAGGTATCAGGGGCAGCCCTGATACCTTTTTTAAATTTAACTATACATAGTTCCTATAAATGTGTTATAATTTTAATAAAAAGCAGCTAGGACAATGAGGTTAAGAGATGGAACAGAATATAGAGATTATGACAGAAGAGCAGCAGAGTCTGGAAGAAAGCCTGCGGAAGAAATTCAGAAAGAGCATATGGTGTAAATTTACGAAAGCAATTAATCGTTATGAACTTGTCAAAGAAGGAGACCATATTGCCGTATGTATATCCGGAGGCAAAGATTCCATGCTTATGGCAAAGCTGTTTCAGGAATTGCAGCGTCATCATAAATTTCCTTTCGAAGTTACATTTTTGGTGATGGATCCGGGATATCATCCGGCGAATCGTCAGATGATTGAGAAAAATGCAAAAAAAATGAATATACCGATTCAGATTTTTGAGACAGATATTTTTGATTCTGTTTTTCATATTGAAAAGTCACCCTGTTATCTTTGCGCAAGAATGAGAAGAGGACATTTATATCATCAGGCAAAAGAATTGGGATGCAATAAAATAGCTCTGGGACATCATTATGATGATGTGATAGAGACAATCTTAATGGGAATGCTTTACGGTGCTCAGATTCAGACTATGATGCCGAAACTTCACAGTACGAATTTTGAGGGGATGGAACTGATTCGCCCCATGTATTTAATCAGAGAAGATGATATTAAAGCATGGAGAGATTACAATCATCTTGAATTTCTGCAATGTGCCTGTAAGTTTACGGAACAATGTAATACCACAGGGGAATCATTAGAAAATGAATCGAAAAGACAGGAAACAAAACAGTTGATTAAAATGATGAAAGAAATGAATCCTTTCGTGGAAGGGAATATTTTTAAAAGTGTTGAAAATGTAAATTTAAGTACTGTTATTGCATATAAGGAACACGGTATAAAACATCATTTTCTTGATGATTATGATAAATAAAGAAAGGAAGTGGAAGATATGCCTCATATATTGCACGGAGGTGATTATAATCCGGATCAGTGGTTGGAAATGCCGGATATTTTGAAGGAAGATGTCAGATTAATGAAACTGGCCCATATCAATGTTGTTTCCATCGGTATCTTTGCCTGGAAGGCATTGGAGCCGGAAGAAGGTGTGTATACCTTTGAGTGGCTGGATGAGCTTTTTGACCGGCTAGAAGCAAATGGAATCGATGCATTTCTTGCGACACCATCAGGTGCAAGACCTGCATGGATGGATCGGGAACATCCCGAGGTACTGCGTGTAAACGCAGATCGTGTAAGAAATTTACATGGATTTCGACATAATCATTGTTATACTTCTCCGTATTACAGGGAAAAAACAGCTCAGATGAATAGGATGTTAGCTGAAAGATATGGAAAGAGAAAGGCATTGAAGCTGTGGCATGTGTCAAATGAATACGGAGGCGAATGTCATTGTCCGTTATGTCAGGATGCATTTCGCAGCTGGTTGAGGGAAAGATATCACAATGATATTCATGAGTTAAATGGAAAATGGTGGACAAGATTTTGGAGCCATGAATTTTCTGATTTTGATGAAATCGAATCTCCTTGCCCGCATGGGGAAAATCAGATTCATGGACTTAATATAGACTGGTTGCGGTTTGTGACTTATCAGACAACTGATTTTATGAGAAATGAAATTCGCCCATTAAAGGAAATTACACCGGATATACCGGTCACCACAAATCTTATGGGAACATTTCCGGGATTTGACCAGTGGTATTTGTCAAAATACATAGATGTGGTTTCCTGGGATAGTTATCCGGACTGGCATAATGATTACGAATCTTTTGCCGATACAGCAGCGAAGACGGCTTTTTTACATGATTTAAACAGATCTTTAAAGCATAAGCCATTTTTGTTGATGGAAAGTGCTCCAAGCCAGGTGAACTGGCAGAGAGTCTGCAAGCTGAAACGTCCGGGTGTCCATGAGCTTGTTTCCATACAGGCTGTTGCCCATGGTGCTGATAGTGTACAGTATTTTCAGTGGAGAAAGGGAAGAGGCGCCAGTGAAAAATTCCATGGGGCGGTGGTAGATCATTATGGAAAAGAAGATACAAGAGTATTTCGTGAAGTGGAACAGCTCGGAAGACATTTGGAGAAGCTTGATGAAGTGGTGGGTACTTACCCGGATACGGAGGTAGCAGTGATTTACGACTGGGATAACCGGTGGGCTATTGATAATCTGCAGGGATTAAATGACAGAAGAAATTATGAAGAGACATGTAAGAGACATCACAGAGCTTTTTGGAATATGGGTATTTCAACAGATGTCAATGATATGAATCAGGATTTGTCACAGTATAAACTGGTGGTTGCACCTATGTTGTATATGTTAAAACCGGGGGTTGCAGAAAAGATAGAGGAGTATGTTAAAAATGGCGGAAATGTAGTATTTACCTATTGTACCGGAAATGTAGATGAATCTGATTTATGTTTTCTGGGAGGCTTTCCGGGGGACGGATTGATGCGTGTGGCAGGAATCCGGATGGAGGAAGTTGACCCGCTTTATGATACAGATCGAAATTTCTTACAGATTTGTGACGATTATAAGGGTGATTTCAGAAAAGCCACCTATGAGTGCAAGGATTTCTGCGAAGTGATTCATCCGGCACAAGATACAGAAGTTCTGGCCTGCTATGGGGAAGATTTTTATCAGGGTATGGCAGCGGTGACGAAACATGCCTATGGCAGGGGATATTGTTATTATATTGCCACCAGAACAGAAGATGCTTTTTTACAGGATTTTTATAGTGGACTCGCAGAAAAATTAAAGCTTAAAAAGCCACCGATAGGGGAATGCCCTAAGGATGTATCGGTTACAGTGCGAAGCAGTGATGAGAAGGATTATTATTTCATCATGAATTACAGCGAAAAAGATCAGATCGTGACCCTGAACAGAGATGCTCTGGAAAAATCTCCGGTAAATGTAGTGACAGGGGAAAAAGTACCGGCAAATATTGCACTTGATAAATACGGATATGTGATTGTGGCAGTCACAAAATAGAGAAAGAAGGAATAAAATGTTATTTGAATATGATAAGATAGAAGAGAAAGTTATTCCACAATTTAAGGGCGGTGAGAAAGAAGCTTATGTAAAAATGTACCATGATGAAAAAAATCGCATTTTACATGGGAGACTGAAACCCGGTGCTTCTATCGGGATGCATACACATGAAACCAACAGTGAAATAGTCTATATTATCAGTGGTACAGGTGTTGTGATAATCGATGGAGAGCGGGAAGAATTAAGACCCGGTATCTGTCATTATTGTCCAAAAGGCCATACTCATACCATGATTAATACTGCTGAGAATGAAGACCTTGTAATATTTGCGGTGATTCCGGAACAATAGTTTTAGAAAAAGAACTTGAAAATATTAGATTTATCGTGTATAAAAAGATATAGCTGTATGACAGCGGAATGGAGGAAAAAATGAATATGTTATCACTTAGCAACGAATTGCAGAATAATGCATATCCTGGAAGAGGAATTGTGATTGGAAAATCAAAAGATGGAAAGACGGCTGTTACAGCATATTTCATCATGGGAAGAAGTTCAAACAGCAGAAACAGAGTGTTTGTGGAGGATGGAGAAGGTATTCGCACACAGGCATTTGACCCTTCTAAGCTTGAAGATCCAAGTCTGATTATTTATGCACCTGTAAGAGTATTAGGAAATAGAACAATTGTAACAAATGGAGATCAGACAGATACTATTTATGAAGGTATGGATAAGGAGCTGACTTTTGAACAGTCTCTCAGATGTCGCGAATTTGAGCCGGATGGTCCAAATTACACACCTAGAATTTCCGGTGTTATGCATATTGAAAATGGTACATATGACTATTCCATGTCTATTTTGAAGAGTAATAACGGCAATCCTGATGCCTGCAATCGATATACATTTTCATATGAAAATCCGGTAGCAGGGGAAGGACATTTCATTCATACTTATATGCATGATGGTAATCCACTTCCAAGTTTTGAGGGTGAGCCAAAATTAGTGGAAATAGAAGGCGATATCGATACTTTTACAAATGTTATCTGGACAAGTCTCAATGAAGAAAATAAAGTATCTCTTTTCGTTAGATTTATTGATATCGAAACTGGCAGATATGAGACAAGAATCGTAAACAAAAATAAATAGAATATACACATAGGAAAGGAATTATAACAATGAATGAAATTCAGTTAAAGTACGGTTGTAACCCGAATCAGAAACCATCCAGAATTTTTATGGAAGATGGAAGTGACCTTCCGGTTACAGTATTGAACGGTAAGCCGGGATATATTAATTTTCTGGACGCTTTTAATGGCTGGCAGCTTGTTAAGGAGTTAAAGAAAGCAACAGGTCTTCCTGCTGCAACTTCTTTTAAACATGTTTCACCGGCTGGTGCCGCAGTAGGGCTTCCGTTAGATGAGACACTGGCAAAAATTTACTGGGTAGATGATCTTGGAGAATTATCACCATTGGCCAGTGCATACGCGAGAGCAAGAGGAGCGGACAGAATGTCTTCTTTCGGAGATTTTATCGCTTTATCAGATATCTGTGATGTAGATACTGCAAAATTAATTAAGAGAGAAGTGTCAGATGGAGTGATTGCTCCCGGATATACAGAGGAAGCTCTGGCTATTTTAAAGGAAAAGAAAAAAGGAAATTATAATGTGATTCAGATTGATCCTGACTATGTTCCGGCAGAACTGGAAAGAAAACAGGTATATGGAATTACATTTGAACAGGGACGTAATGAGCTGGATATCAACGGGGATCTGTTATCAAATATTGTAACGAAAAATAAAGATATTCCGGAGTCTGCTTTAATCGATATGAAAATTGCATTAATTACTTTGAAATACACACAATCTAATTCTGTGTGCTATGTAAAGGGAGGACAGGCGATCGGTATCGGTGCAGGACAGCAGTCAAGAATTCACTGTACCAGACTGGCAGGACAGAAGGCGGATAACTGGTTCCTGCGTCAGTCTCCACAGGTATTAGGACTTCAGTTTGTAGATAAACTGGGACGTGCAGACAGAGATAATGCCATAGATCTTTATATTGGTGAAGAATATATGGATGTACTGGCTGATGGTGCCTGGGAGAGAATCTTCAAAGTAAAACCTCCGGTATTTACTGCAGAAGAAAAACGTGCATGGCTGGATAAGAATCAGGATGTAATCTGTGGTTCAGATGCGTTCTTCCCATTCTCGGATAACATTGAGAGAGCTCATAAGAGCGGTGTGAAATACATTGCACAACCTGGTGGTTCTGTCAGAGACGACTTAGTTATCGAATGTGCGGATAAATACGATATGGTTATGGCATTTACAGGCATTCGTCTGTTCCATCACTAATTTGTAAAGTTGAGGAGAAAGTATTATGTGGAATACAATTAATGATTGTCTTGCTGCGATTGATGATCTGGTATGGGGCGTACCTCTTATGGTTCTCATCATTGCCGGAGGAATCCTTCTTACAGCAAGACTTGGTCTGTTGCAGGTCAGACGGCTTCCTTTGGCGTTAAAGTGGATGGTCAAAAATGAGGAAGACGGAGAAGGAGAGGTTACTTCTTTTGGTGCTTTATGTACAGCTTTATCAGCAACTATAGGTACCGGTAATATCGTAGGTGTGGCGACGGCTGTGTGTGCCGGAGGTCCTGGAGCTTTATTCTGGATGATTGTAGCTGCTTTCTTTGGAATGTCAACTAAATATTCGGAAGGTCTTTTGGCTGTAAAGTATCGTGTGTTAGATAAAGATAATCATGCTCTTGGCGGACCATTTTACTATATTGAACAGGGTATGGGAAAAAATTGGTCCTGGCTAGCTAAGTTATTTGCGTTTTTTGGAGTTTGTGTTGGTTTGTTTGGTATCGGAACATTTTCACAGGTAAATGGAATTGCATCTGCAGTTCAAAACTTTTTTGATCCAAAAGAGACAAATACAGTGACTATTCCGGGAATAGGAACATATTCATGGGTTGTGGTAATTGCATCCCTGATTCTTGCATTTTTTGTTGCACTTGTATTAATTGGTGGTATTAAGCGAATTGCCAGTGTCTCTCAGATTATCGTACCTTTTATGGCAGTGATTTATGTGGTATTTTGTCTGATTTTGATTATCTGTAATATTACAAAGATTCCGTCTGCAGTGGTGACTATCGTAGAGGCAGCATTTAATCCAAAGGCAGTGACCGGCGGTGTGGTAGGTTCCATGATTGTAGCAATGCAGAAAGGTGTTGCCAGAGGTATATTCTCAAATGAGGCAGGTCTTGGTTCGGCACCAATCGCAGCAGCAGCCGCAAAGACAAATGAACCGGTACGTCAGGGACTGGTATCTATGACCGGTACTTTTATTGATACAATCGTTATTTGTACAATGACAGGTCTTGCTATTGTTATGACAGGTGCATGGAAACCGGAATTAGGATTAGAAGGCGTAAAGGTAACCACCTATGCATTCCAGCAGGGACTTCCGTTCCCGGATGAGGTATCCGCATTTGTTTTGATGCTTTGTCTTGTATTCTTTGCGTTTACAACGATTTTGGGATGGGATTATTATTCTGAAAGATGTCTTGAATATCTGACTGGTGGTAAGATGGGTGCTGTAAAGGTATACAGATGGTTATACATTTTTGCTGTCTTTATCGGACCATATATGACAGTTTCAGCTGTTTGGACGATAGCAGATATTTTCAACGGTCTTATGGCACTGCCAAATATGATTGCGTTATTTGCCTTGAGCGGTGTTGTTGCCAAAGAGACAAAAGACTTTTTCGAAAAGAAAAAACATATTGAAAAATAAGTGAGAAAAGCTGGTGCAGGAATGCATCAGCTTTTTTTGTAACCTCAACGAATTGTTGACATATTGAAATAAGAAAGCGGTTGTGTTATAATCATAACCTGTATGTGCAAGTAATTAACGGAGGAATGTAACGAAGATGAATCGGGAAAATGAAAATAAGACAATAAAAAAATTGGTTATGTGGATTTTGATAATCGTATGGATGATATGTATTTTCCTATTTTCTTCACAGAACGCAGACGAGTCCAGTGAATTAAGCCAAGGCTTTCTCAGAAGTTTTGTATTGAAGTTTTTGCCGGATAATATAAGCAGAAATCAAAATACGGTGGATTTTATGGAGCATCTCTTGCGCAAATGTGCACATATGACAGAATATACAATATTAGGAGTTTTCATTTCTGTTCAGATACGTCTCTATAAAACGTTTCGCAGGGAATGGCAAAAAGTGCTGGCAGCAGTGCTTTTTGTAATGTTATATGCTTCTACAGATGAATTTCATCAGTTGTTTGTAACCGGCCGAAGTGCACAAGTGACAGACGTTATGATTGATACTTGTGGAGGATTGATTGGAGCCGGACTTACGGCAGCGATAGTAGCAATCCTGCATGGCAGGAATAAATGCAGGGAAGGAAAAGGAGGATTACTATGATTTCACAGAAAATGGTAGGTTTTTTGCAGAATAATTCTGCAATTCGTGCAATGTTTGAAGAAGGCAAACGACTGGCATCCATTTATGGTGCTGAAAATGTCTATGATTTCAGCTTGGGAAATCCAAATGTACCGGCACCAAAAGCAGTCAATGATGCCATTAAGGATATTTTGGATACAGAAGATTCATTGATGGTGCATGGATATATGAGTAATGTGGGATATGAAGATGTCAGACAGACTATAGCAGAATCCATTAATGAACGGTTTGGTACAGCTTTTGACTGTAATAATCTGATTATGACTGTAGGGGCAGCCAGTGGATTAAATGTAATTTTTAAAACACTGCTAAATCCGGGCGATGAAGTGATTGCGTTTTCACCGTACTTCGTGGAGTATAATGCATATGTCACTAATTATGATGGAGTATTAGTGGAAGTTGCATGTAAAGCTCCGGAATTTGTGCCGGATGCAGAAAAGCTTGCCGCTGCTATTACATCAAAAACCAGAGCAGTTATTATAAATAATCCGAATAATCCTACCGGCGTGGTATATCCTACAGAGGTGATTAAACAGATTGCAGAAGTGCTGGAAGAAAAACAGAAGGAGTTTGGTACAGATATTTATTTGATTTCTGATGAGCCATACAGGGAATTAGTATATGGGGATGCAGAGGTGCCATATCTTCCAAAGTATTATCGTAATACCATCGTGGGATATTCATTTAGTAAGTCATTGTCTCTTCCGGGAGAACGAATCGGGTATCTTGTTATTCCATCAGAAATTTCGGATTTTGAAAATGTATATGGTGCTGCTGCTATTGCTACAAGAATTCTTGGTTATGTGAATGCACCATCCCTGATGCAGAGAGCAGTCGCAAGAGCGATTCATGAAAAAACAGATATCGCATATTATGACAGAAACAGACAGACATTGTATGATATGCTGACACGTCTTGGATTTGACTGTGTGAAACCGGAAGGTGCATTTTATTTATGGATGAAAACACCGATGGAAGATGAGAAGGAATTCTGTGCTATGGCAAAGGAATATAATATTATCATCGTTCCTGGAAGCTCTTTTAAATGCAGAGGATATGTGAGAATCGCATATTGTGTGGCATATGAAACAATTCTTCATTCGGAAGAAGGATGGAAGAAGCTGGCAGAAAAAGTATTAAAATAGCAAAGGAGACCATTATGCGTGAATGGGAAAATAATATAAGACGTGTCACTCCGTATGTGGCAGGTGAACAGCCAAATCAGCCCGATATGGTGAAATTGAATACGAACGAATGTCCATATCCACCGGCACCGGGAGTGGAAAAGATTATGAAAGAATTAGAAACGGACAAGTTTCGGCTTTATCCGGATCCGGAGGCATCCGAATTAGTTCATGCACTGGCTGAATTTTATCATGTGGATGAAGATACGATTTTTGTCGGCGTAGGATCTGACGATGTGATTGCGAATGCATTTATGACATTTTTTAATTCAGATAAGCCAGTCTTATTTCCTGATATTACATACTCATTTTATCCGGTATGGGCGGATCTTTATAAAATAAAATATGAAACACCGGCTTTAGATGAAAATTTCCGTATCAAAAAAGAAGATTATTATGTGGAAAACGGAGGAATTATTTTTCCGAATCCAAATGCTCCTACGGCATTATATGAGGAATTAGATACGGTTGAGGATATCATTCGTCATAATCAGAAATCCGTAGTGATTGTAGACGAAGCATATATAGATTTTGGAGGAGAGTCTGCATTGAAACTGATACATAAGTATGAGAATTTATTAGTCATACAGACTTTTTCAAAATCACGCTCTATGGCAGGTATGCGAATTGGCTTTGCGATAGGAAATAAACATTTGATCCAGGCGATGAAAGATGTGAAATATTCTATCAACTCTTACACGATGAACAGAGCTGCCATAGCAGCAGGTGTGGCATCAGTGAAGGACCAGGCATACTTTGACAGGATTAGAAATAAAATTATAGATACAAGGGAAAAAACAAAGCTGAGGTTGAAAGAATTAGGATTTGAATTTCCGGATTCGAAAGCGAATTTTATATTTGCAACCCATAAAGATATGGATATTCCGGCATTGTTTGAATATCTGAGAAGCAGACATATATATGTAAGACACTGGGATCATCCGGCAATAAAAGATTATTTAAGAATTACCATCGGAACAGAGGAAGAGATGGAAACTTTATTCTGTGCAGTAAAATCATTTAAGGAGGACATATGTTAATAAAGATTATCGGCGGTTTTCTTATGGCACTGGCAGATAGCGTACCCGGAGTTTCAGGGGGTACAGTGGCATTTATTATAGGTATTTATGATGAGTTCATAAATTCCTTAAATAATATTGTCTCTAAGGATAAAGAGAAGAGAATGTCAGCGGTTAAATTCCTGATTAAAATGGGAAGCGGATGGATTGTCGGTATGGCTATGGCTGCACTGGTGATTAATGCGGTATTTGAGGAAAATATATATGAAATAAGCTCGCTGTTTTTAGGATTTGTGTTATTTGCAATTCCGGTCATAGTATCAGAAGAAAAAAATACATTTAAAGAAAATTATAAAAATGCTATATTTATTGTTTTTGGTGCTGCACTGGTATGTCTTGTGACCTATCTGTCAGGGCATATTACGGGGGATGGAATCAGCCTTGCTTTTGGAGAATATAATGTATTTACCGCCATTTTATTGTTTATATGTGGTATTTGTGCGATTTCAGCCATGGTGCTTCCGGGTATCTCAGGCTCCACTTTGATGCTGGTATTTGGATTTTATCAGGCGATTATGAGTGCAATTTCCGGTATTCTTCATTTTGAAATGAAATATTTTTTTGCATTGTGTATCTTTGGACTTGGCTGTTTGACAGGTATTGCGACTTCTGTGAAGGGGTTAAAATATTTATTGTCAAAACACCGGTCAGCAATACTGTATTTTATCATTGGTATGATGACAGGTTCTTTTTATGCGATTATCATGGGACCAACAAGTATCGATAAAGCCAATACAGCACTTTCGCCGGATAGCTTCCATATTGTATTTTTCCTGATTGGAGGAGTTGTTATTTTCGGAATTCAGGGATTGAAGAAAGTATTGAATAAAGATGCTTAAAAGAGAATTAATACTGGCTGCTGTTATTTTGGTAATGGCATATCTTTTTTGTCACTGGATTTTAAAAAAAATGAAATTAAAACCCTTGGAGGCGGATAGAACAGTGGACGAGATTGACCAGATGACGGGTATAGAATTCGAACATTTTGTGGCGGCAGTGTTGAAGGGATGCGGTTTTATCATTGAAGAGATGACAAAAACATCAGGCGATTATGGGGCAGATATTATTGTTAGTTTTAATGGTGTTAGAATTGCGGTACAGTGTAAAAGGTATCATCATCCCGTGGGCGTAAAAGCAGTTCAGGAGGTTATTTCGGCCATGAAACATTATGATTGTGAAGAAGCGATTGTAATTACAAATAATTATTTTACCCAACAGGCGGAAATTTTAGCCAAAGATTATGATATGGTTTCTTTATATGATAGAAAACAATTACTATATATGAGGGATCAGGCAGTACAAAATTAGTCTGTTTATATAAAATTTCATAAATTTTGTATAAAAGGCTTGAAAATAAAGCATAGTTGTGATATTTTTACAAAGTAAGAAATTTATGCTATAAAAAATACATAGCAGTATCAGATTAATTATGAATCAGTATAGTGAGAATAGGAGATAATGATTATGGCATCAAGAGTTGGAAAAACAACAAAGACAGTTGATACAGCAAAAGAAGTAAAAGTAGTAGAAGAAAAGAAAGCTGTAGTAGAAGAAGTAAAGACACCGGAAGTAAAAGCAGCTCCTGTAGAGGAGAAGAAGGCATCTGTAGAAGAGAAGAAAGCTCCTGTTGAAGAGAAGGCAGCTCCTGCAAAGAGAGGAAGAAAACCGGGAACAACAACTAAGGCAAAGACAGCCACAACAAAGACAACAGTAGCTAAGACAGTTGCACCAAAGGCACCGGAAGCAAATGTTGTATTACAGTTTACATTTGGTGAATATATCACAGATGAAATTGTTGAAAAATGCAAGAAGGCTTATGAAGCAGAAAATACTGCAAAGATTAAATCAATCGACGTTTACGTTAAACCATCTGATAAAAAAGCTTATTATGTTGTAAATGATAAGGTAGCAGGATCAGTAGAGTTGTAAGAGAAAACGGTGACGAAGACCGGGTAATTGCCCGGTCTTTTTTTCTTGATATAGGAAAGGAGTTCTTTTTGAAAAGTTTACTGGTATATTTAAAAGACTATAAAAAAGAAACGATTTTAGCACCTTTATTTAAAATGTTAGAAGCCACATTTGAATTATTTGTACCGCTTGTAATGGCTGCTATTATAGATAAAGGAATTGCGGGGGTTGATAAGGAATATATTACAGGAATGTCTTTCGTATTGATATTGCTGGGACTGATAGGGTTAATCTGCTCCATAACAGCCCAGTATTTTTCAGCGAAAGCGGCCTGTGGTTTTGCAGCGAAACTGAAAATTGCTTTATTTGACAGGATTCAAAAGATGTCTTTTTCATCAATTGATCAGGTCGGAGCTTCCACCATGATTAACCGGATGACAACAGATGTTAATCAGGTGCAGACGGGAGTCAATATGGTATTACGTCTGTTTCTGCGTTCTCCATTTATCGTGTTTGGGGCAATGATTATGGCTTTTACTATTGATGTAAAGGCAGCACTTATCTTTGTAGTGGTGATACCGGTATTGTCAATCATAGTTTTTGGCATTATGATGGTTACGATTCCGTTATATAAAAATGTACAGAGACAGCTGGATTCTGTACTGGAAAAAACAAGAGAGAATCTGACCGGTATCCGTGTCATCCGGGCCTTTGGAAAAGAAGAGGAAGAAATAGACGAATTTGAAAATAGAAACAATGCACTTACAAAATTGCAGCAATATGTAGGAAAAATATCTGCATTAATGAATCCTGTTACTTATGTGATCATTAATGTGGCCATTGTCGTATTGATTTATACAGGAGCAATCCGCGTAGATGCCGGTGTACTTTCTCAGGGTGAGGTAGTTGGATTATACAACTATATGTCACAGATTTTAGTCGAGCTGATTAAATTGGCGAATCTGATTATCACTGTTACAAAAGCTGTAGCGGGTGCACAGAGAATAGAAGCAGTATTTCAGATTCCACTGGATGAAATTGTGAGGAAACATCAGGAGAAGGAAACTGATGGAACCCAAAGCGGAGATAAAGTGGAATTTCGACATGTATCTCTGGCATATAAAAATGCAGGAGAGGAAGCTCTGTCAGACATTGATTTTTCTGTAAAAGCGGGAGAAACTGTAGGAATTATCGGTGGAACAGGATCTGGAAAAACATCAATTGTACATTTGATACCGGGATTTTATCCTGCCACAAAAGGACAAGTTCTGATCGATGGAAAAGATGTCAAAGAATATGATCCGGAGGTTTTGAGAAATAAGATAGGAATCGTAATGCAGAAGGCAGTTCTTTTTAAAGGAACCATTCGTGAAAATATGAAATGGGGAAAGAAAGACGCTTCTGACGAAGAAATCATGGAAGCGATTGAGACTGCCCAGGCAAAAGATATCCTGTTAAAGAAAGAACATGGATTGGACGAGCTGATTGAGCAGGGAGGAAAAAATCTTTCCGGAGGTCAGAGACAACGTCTGAGTATTGCCAGAGCCTTGGTGAGAAAACCGGAAATCCTTATCTTGGATGATAGTGCCTCGGCCTTAGATTATGCTACAGATGCAGCATTGAGAAAGTCGCTGCAGAAGCTTGAATATCATCCTACTGTGTTTATTGTTTCGCAGAGAACGTCTTCTATTATGCATGCAGATAAAATTATTGTTTTGGAGGATGGGGCTGTGACGGGTGTGGGTACGCACAAAGAACTGCTGGAATTTTGTACAGTATATCGTGAAATATATGAGTCACAGTTTAAAAAGGAACAGGAGGGCGTGTCATGAAAAAAGGAACCGTCAGTAAAGTACTGGGATATATCAAAGCATATAATATATATGTGATTTTATCGCTTCTTTTTGCAGTTATTTCCGTGGCATTTACTTTATATGTACCGATCCTTGTCGGACAGGCGATTGACTGTATCGTAGGAAAAGGAAAAGTGGATTTTGAAAGTATTCTTTATATTTTGCTAAAGATCCTGATTGTTGTCACCATTACGTCAGCATGTCAATGGTTTATGAATATATGTAATAATAAAATTACCTATCAGGTAGTAAATGATATCAGAAAAGATGCTTTTCAAAAAATAGAAAAATTGCCATTGAAATATGTCGATAGCCACTCTTACGGTGAAATCGTCAGTCAGGTGATTACAGATGTAGACCAGTTTGCAGATGGCCTGCTGATGGGATTCACCCAATTATTTACCGGAGTGGTAACCATTGCCGGTACATTGATTTTCATGTTATCCATTAATGTTAAAATCACTTTTGTAGTAGTTTTGATTACGCCACTTTCCCTGCTCGTTGCGAAATATGTGGCAAAAAATACCTATCATATGTTTCGGCTTCAATCGGAGACAAGAGCAGAGCAGACAGCCTTTATCGATGAAATGCTGGGTAATCTGAAAGTGGTAAAAGCATATGGTCAGGAAAAAGAAAATATGGAGAAATTTTCTGATATCAATGACAGATTGCAAAAGGCGTCTTTAAAAGCTACTTTTTTTTCCTCGATTACAAATACTGCAACCCGATTTGTAAATAATGTGGTATATGCCGGAGTGGGCTTTGCCGGGGCTTTCGCAGTAGTCAATGGAATGATGACAGTAGGCGGATTGTCCAGCTTTTTGAATTATGCAAATCAGTATACAAAACCTTTTAATGAAATATCCGGTGTATTGACGGAATTGCAGAATGCGCTGGCATGCGCGGCAAGAATTTTTCAATTGATTGAAGAAGAACCTCAGATTCCGGAAAAAAAGGATGCAATTGTCTTAAAAGATGTTCAGGGCAGAGTTGCTTTGAATGATGTTTCCTTTTCTTATGTGTCGGATAGAAAATTAATAGAGAATTTTAATTTGGAGGTACAGCCGGGACAGCGTGTTGCCATTGTCGGGCCGACTGGGTGTGGAAAAACTACCCTGATTAACCTTTTGATGAGGTTCTATGATGTAAATACAGGAAGTATAATGGTAGATGGGATAGATATCAGAAATCTGACAAGACATTCCCTGAGAGAAAATTATGGTATGGTATTACAGGAAACGTGGTTGAAAGCAGGTACCATTCGGGAAAATATTGTTTTTGGAAAAATGGATGCATCAGAAGAAGAAATCATTCATGCTGCGAAGGCAGCCCATGCCCACAGTTTCATTAAGCGTCTGCCACAAGGATATGATACCTATATTTCAGAAGAGGGAGGAAATCTTTCACAGGGACAGAAACAGCTTTTATGTATTGCAAGAATTATGCTTTGCCTGCCGCCGATGCTGATTTTGGATGAGGCCACTTCTTCTATCGATACGCGGACTGAAATTAAGATTCAGGAGGCATTTGGAAAGCTGATGGAAGGTCGGACCAGTTTTATCGTTGCACACAGATTATCTACTATTCGAGAAGCGGATATTATACTGGTTATGAAAGATGGAAATATTATCGAACAGGGAAATCACGAAAGTTTATTGGCAGAAGGCGGATTTTATGCTAAGCTATATGAAAGTCAGTTTGCAGATAATTAAGAGAAATGGAGGGATGACATGATTGAAATAATAATGAATATTTTTTGTTATCTGAAGGAAATTTATCATTTTCCAATCGAACAGTCGATGGTTATTATGGCAGTCATTGCGTTTCTCTATTTTTTCAGGTGCCTTTTGGTGCCGGGAACAAAACGGAAAATGAGCGGGGGATTAGTGGTGGCAGGATTGCTGTTCGCCTTTTATGTGTCGCAGGTTATCGGACTGACACTTTTGAATCGTATCACAGAGTCCGAAGCGAGATTTGATTTGAATCCTTTTGATGTGTATCGGATTGCAATGGATGGGAATACTGTTTTTATGACACAGTTAATCTGTAATGTAGTAATGTTTGTGCCGTTGGGTATCTTATGTCCCATATGCTTTCGCCGGGCAGATGGATTTTTCAAAATGCTTCTGATATCTTTTGGATGCTCCCTTGCCATAGAGACCATTCAGCTATATACTCATACAGGGTTATTTGAAATCGTTGATTTGATAAATAATACTTTGGGAGGAATGATAGGATATCTGTTATTTAAGATTTTTCATGGAATGATGTTATTAAAAAAGAGGAGAAAATCGCGATGATTTTCTCCTCTTTTTAATCATATAAAGCTAGCAACGGGAATCGAACCCGTGACCTCCGCATTACCAATGCGACGCGCTACCATCTGTGCCATGCCAGCCTCTGTTCTGAAAAATTCACAACAAATGTATTATATATGTGAGATATAAAAATGTCAAGAAGTTTTTAAAATATCAATTTCACAAAATTTACATATTTCAAACACAAAAGGAACGCATTTCATGCATAAAATAATCAGAGCGACCAGAGCATATCTGGAAAAGAATGGAGGAAAGTCATGATTGAAGTAAAAAACCTTACTAAGATTTATGGACAAAAAAAGGCTGTAAATGACTTGAGTTTTACAGTGAACGATGGTGAGATATTTGGCTTTCTGGGGCCGAACGGAGCCGGAAAATCCACTACCATGAATATTATTACAGGATGTCTGTCGGCAACAGATGGTACTGTGGTGATAGAGGGACACGATATATTTGAAGAGCCTTATGAGGCAAAAAAGTGTATCGGATATCTGCCAGAGCAGCCACCCCTTTATATGGACATGAAAGTACAGGAATATCTGACTTTTGTAGCAGAAGCAAAAAAAGTTAAAAAAGAGCAGATAGGGGATGAAGTCAAACGTGTAATGGAACGGACCAGTATCACGGATGTAAAGGATAAGCTGATCAAAACATTATCCAAAGGTTATAAACAGAGAGTCGGAATTGCCCAGGCATTGCTGGGAAATCCAAAGGTTGTTATTCTGGATGAACCGACAGTGGGACTGGATCCACGCCAGATACTGGAAATCAGGGATTTGATCAGGAATCTGGGAGAAGAGCATACAGTAATCCTCAGCAGTCACATTCTGCAGGAAGTAAACTCTGTATGCGATAAAATCATGATTATTTCTCATGGAAAATTAAAAGTTTGTGCCACACCGGAGGAATTATATCAGACTTATTGTGGAAATCGACTGCTTCATCTGGCTGCAAGAGTGGATGAAGAGAGACTTCGTGGAATCTTGCAGGATGTTTCCGGTGAGAAGGAATTTAAAACGGAAAAAGATATTACAGAAGTGGAAATACAGTTTGAAAAAGAGATTATTTACAGTGACGGAACTGATATCAGAGACAGGATTTACCGGAAAATGTGTGAGATGAATGTTACTCTCCTGGAGATGTATTTTAAAAAGCCGACATTGGAACAGGTGTTTATGGAATTGACACAGGAAGAATAAGAGAGGGAGGAAATATTTTATGAGTGCGGTTTTTAAAAGAGAATTAAAATCTTATTTTGATGGTATGACCGGGTATTTTTTTGCTGCCTTTCTGATTTTTCTGACTGGTCTGTATACCATGATTTATAATTTTAAAAATTTATATCCATATTTTGAATATGTAATTTATGAACTTTGTTTCTTTTATCTGATTGCGATTCCGATTCTGACCATGAAAGTGATTGCGGAAGATAAAAAACAAAAAACGGATCAGTTGTTATATTCGTTGCCATTATCTATGATACAGATTGTGATGGGAAAATTTATGGCTATGGCTGTCATGTTGCTTTTACCGGTGGGAGTGATGGGAATTATTCCTTTGATTCTCAGACAATATGGTACAATTAACATGAAAACGGCTTATGGCAGCTTGTTTGCATTTTATTTACTGGGATGTGCGCTGATTGCTATCGGATTATTCCTGTCATCACTGACAGAAAATCAGATTGTCGCAGCGGTTATGTGTTTCTTTACCATATTAATCTGCTATATTGCAGTGGGATTGTCCAATTATGTTCCTACAGATGCATTTAGCTCGTACATAGCTTTTGCAGTTATGATTCTCATATTTGCATTGGTAGTTTTTTTCATTACGAAAAGCAGGGTCACCGGACTGATCTGTGCAGTCGTGGGAGAAGCCGCTTTAGGTGTGGCATATTTTTTGAACAAGACGTCATTTGATAGTGCATTTCAGAAAGTTTTGTTAAAATGTTCTCTGTTCGAGCGGTTAATGAATTTTATAAACGGAATGTTTGATATGACTACCATTATTTATTATCTGTCAGTGATATTCCTGTTTTTATTCTTTACTGTTCAGGTAATGGAAAAGAGGAGGTGGAATTAATGGCAAAGAAAACTTTAAAGATGGGTCTTTACAGTATCGGCATGTCTTTGCTGGCTGTAGCGGCAGTGATTGGAATTAATATGTTTGTAGGAAGCCTTCCGTCAGACAAAGTAAAGTATGATACAACACCAGAGGAAATTTATTCTCTGTCTGATCAGAGTAAAAAGATTGCACAGGGGGTGGAGGAAGATGTAACGATTTATCTTCTTGCTTCCGAAACATCTAAGGATCAGTCACTGTATGAGTTTTTGGAGCGGTACGCTGCAGAAAATGATCATATTAAGGTAAAAACAAAGGATCCGGTTCTTTATCCCAATTTTGCATCAGATTATACGGATGAGGATGTTAGTAAAAATAGTGTAGTAATCGTAAGTGAAAAAAGAGGAAAATATATTGCGTATGAAGATATATATGTATCTGAAAGTTCATTGAATTATTCCACTTATCAGTATGAAACAACAACTTCCTTTGATGGAGAAAATAGTATTACTTCTGCCTTGGATTATGTAACGTCTGATGAACTTCCGGTAGTTTATCTGCTCACCGGACATGGGGAAGAAAAAATGTCTGATTACTCTACAGAAATTACTACGACTATAGATAATGAAAATATCACGCTTACGGAATTGAGCCTTATTAAAGAGGAAGCAGTGCCGGAGGATGCGGCGGCAGTTTTGATTTTTGCACCAACGACTGATTTATCGTCGGAGGAATTGGAAATGCTTCGGACATATGAGAGCACAGGCGGAAAAATCATGGTACTGACAGATTTTGTGGAAGATAATATGACAAATCTGAAAGATCTTCTTGCCGATTTTGGTATGGAAGTGGTAGAAGGGATTGTGATTGAAGGTGATTCCCAGTATTATTATCAGTATCGTTCTTATCTCCTGCCTGATTTGTTAAGTCATGAGATTACAAATCCATTGAAGCAGAATTATTATATGCTGGTGGCAAATTCCCAGGCAGTAGCAGAAATGGAAGAACATGATGAATCTATTACAGTTACGCCTCTTTTGCAGACATCAGAAAAAGCATATTCAAAGATAGATGGATATAATATTCAGACATATGAAAAAGAAGATGGGGATCTGGACGGACCATTTTATCTTGCTGCAGTGTCTGAAATGGAAGTAGAAAATGGTGTTGCACAGATGGTCTATATTCCATCCACTGCATTTTTAGCAGATCAGATTAATCAGCTGATGTCAGGGGCTAATCATGATTTCTTTATGAATGCATTGGAATGGCTTTGTGACAGAGAAGATACGATTTCTATCCGTGCAAAATCTTTGGATGTAGAATATTTAAGTGTGGATGAGCAGGCAGCGGCAAAATGGGAAATTATTCTTATGGGCATGATCCCTGTCGGACTTCTTATCTTTGGTGGAATTGTAGTATACCGTAGGAGAGGGTGATGATAATGAATAAACGAGGAAAAAATCTTCTTATAATGGCAGGAGTATGCGTCATATGTTTTGCCGGATATGGAATTTCAACCGGTATACAAAAAGATGGTGATGCAGATAATGATACTGTAGAAACTCAGGATAAAAGTAATACCATCTGGGATTTGACCAGTGAAGATATTACAAATATTTCATATGTATATAATGAAAATGAGGCGGTGAAACTGAGTTGTAAGGATGATTCATGGAGTTATGAGACGGATGAAAGTTTTGCTTTAAATCAGGATATGGCTGAAACCATGGCTAAAACACTGGCAGAGGCAGATATACAGCAGACGATTGAAGAAAAAGATGTAGATTTGCTGAATTTTGGTCTGGAAGTTCCAACTCTGACAGTAGATTTTACGGAGAAGGACGGAACCGTTCACAGTCTTTCTTTTGGAAATTATAATACTGCAGCAGAAGGATACTATGTGCAGAAAGAAGATGATAACAACGTTTATATCGTTTCAGCAGATGTAATCGGTTCCTTCCAGTATGAGCTGTACGATTTGCTTGTATTAGACGAAATACCGCAGATAGAGGCTGATTATGTCAGCGGTATTGAGGTTTCTTATGGCGGAGACATATATTCTTATACTTATAGTATAGAGAATGTGGAGAAGACAGAAGAAACAGATGAGTTTGCTACTTATGTAGATTATGCCTTGTCTATTGTATCGGATGGTGCGGCTGACTATAATGCAGGCAGTGAGCAGAATCTGAAAGATACCTATGGAATTGACGGAGACTATCTGAAGATTGATTATGTAGATTCGGAAACGGATGAAGATTTGAGTTATACGCTGCATTTTGGCAATAGTGACGGAAATGGAGAAATATATATGACTGTGGGCGATTCTCTTATGGTTCAAAAAGCAGATGAAAATACAGTAAAGCAAATATTAAAAAATCGATGAGCTCTCGGTTGGATTTCTCTGCGATAGGGAATTGATTTTATGAAAAAAACGTGATATATTAAAAAATAGATTAAAATCAGAAGAGGAAAGAGGGACACACATGTTTGAACTGCATCAGGCAGGAAAAAATACATATTATGTGGACTGTTATGCAAAAGTCGGTATCTATACCATGGAAAATGGAGAAGTTTATTTCATTGATAGTGGAACAGACGATAAGGAAGCAGAAGCATTATTCCAAATTCTGCAGGAAAAACACTGGAAGTTAAAGGCCATTTTGCTGACACATGGACATAGTGATCATACAGGCGGCTGTGCTTTCCTTCAGGAGCATACCCATTGTGAGGTGTTTGCTTCATCGGCGGAACGGATTTTTGGAGATTATCCGTTTCTTTCCCCCACTTATATTACAGGGGGATATCCGCCGAGGGAAATGCAGAATGAATTTTTACTATCAAGAAAGTTTCAGGCAAAAGATATCGAAGATGCAGAACTGCCGGAAGGTATAAAAATCATTCCGCTTCCGGGACATAACTTTCAGATGATTGGTGTGAGAACAGATGATGACGTGGTGTTCCTGGCTGATAGTATCTATAGTAAACTGATGTTGAATAAATATCATATCAATTTTGTTTATGATGTTCCGGCATTTGTTAAAACATTAGACCAGATTGGAAAGATGGAGGCAAAATTATTTGTTCCATCCCATACGGAGCCGGAACAGGATATTAGAAATCTGGTGAAGCTGAATAAGGATAAGATAGATGAGATTGCAAAGTATATCATAGATTTTTGTGAAACACCGATTACTTATGATGAACTGATTCGCCGTCTGTTTGATGTATATGGAAGAAAATTAAATATGCAGCAGTATTATCTGGTAGGATTCACTGTGCATTCTTTTTTATCCTGGCTGAAGGATACAGGCTGTATTCAGACTTTGTTTGAAGATAATATGCTTTGCTGGAGGAGTTGGCATGCTGGATGAAGAAAATATATTAAAGAAAAGAGTTTTGGAGATGGCACAAAAGTCCTATCAAAATAATCAGTATTTTTTTACTCCTTTTTTAAGTCCGGCAGAATATGAGATATGTGCCGAGGCGTTAGAGAAAGAACATTATTCATATGATAGCTTTGGAGGAACAGATGCTTCGGAAAGAGTCGTTCTCCGCTTTGGTAACCCGGAGGAATTTGGTTATACAGAGGAATATCCGGTTGCCTGTGTGATGATAGAACCAAATCTGGCAAAATTTGCAGATCAGCTGGGACATAGAGATTTTCTGGGGAGTATTCTGAATCTTGGAATAGAGAGAAATGTGATTGGGGATATCATTATCCGAAACAATCAGGGATATGTTATCTGTCTGAAAAAAATGGCGGATTATATTGCGGACAATCTCACGAAAATAAAGCACACATATGTAAAATGTAAAGTGGTTCATGAAATGCCACAGGCAATTAAACCGGTCTTGGAGCAAAAGCAGTTATCAGTCAGCTCGGAGCGGTGCGACATTGTTTTATCAAAGCTGTACAATATATCCCGTTCGGATTCGCTGAATTTATTTCGGGAGAAAAAAGTGTACATCAATAGCAGAGTGGAAGAAAGTAACAGCAGAAACCTAAAAGAAGGAGATGTAGTTTCTGCAAGAGGCTTTGGAAAATTTATTTATCATGGCGTACAGTCCGTAAATAAAAAAGACAAATTGAGGATAGAACTTAGTCAATATATATAATGATACCAGGGTCAAAAGGTCTGAACCCACATGAGCTTGCTCAAATGTGGGTGAATGTCCTTGAGACCCGCCAAAATATGAGCATAAAAGTGGGGCATAAGCACCACGATATGCGAATATTTTGCAGGATTGTGGTAGTACGAAGTACGTAACAATCCGTAGGTAGCATAGTTAGGGGCTTTTGACCCTAACATCATATAATGAGTTACCCGACAAATGAGCCTGATGTCGATTTTTTCGTGCTTTGCACTCTCAAAATCGACGCAAACATTCGAAATTCGCTCATTTTTCTGCGAAAAATGGCTACTTTCTCATGTTTGGGGGGACCCATAGACATAAAAATACATGCATGCATGTATTTTATGTCCATTTGTCCCTTGGCTCATATAATCATCGCATGAAATCATGCAGAGAAGAAATGGAGCGAGGATATGATCTACACAATAACATTTAATCCGGCATTAGACTATATTGTTCATACGGAACATTTATCGATGGGAAACATTAATAAGATAAAAAAAGAGCAGATATTTGCAGGCGGTAAGGGAATCAATGTATCGATTGTACTGGAAAATCTGGGATTTGATAGTGTTGCATCCGGTTTTATAGCAGGATTTACCGGAGAGGAAATTGAACGTCAGCTAAAAGAACGTGGGATTCAAACCAGATTTATCCGTCTGGAAAAGGGAATGTCAAGAATAAATATAAAGCTGAAGTCGGAATTTGAGACTGAAATAAATGGTCAGGGACCGGAAGTGACCCAGGATGCCATCGAGGTACTGGAGAGACAGATGGATGATCTGCAGGAAGGAGATTATCTGGTGATTTCAGGAAGTACACCGGCTCTTATGTGTGACAGTATTTATGGGAATATATTAGAATCCCTTCAGGGAAGGGGCGTCAATGTAACGGTAGATGCAACAAAGGGACTGTTGCTCAATGCATTAAAGTATCGTCCGTTTTTGATTAAACCGAATAAAAGTGAACTGGAAGAGTTTTTTGATGTGACTTTATATAATAAAAGAGATGTTGTTGAGTATGCAGAAAAACTGAAAGAACGGGGAGCCAGAAATGTACTTGTTTCTCTTGGAGCAGACGGAGCAGTTCTCTTGGCGGAAGATGGAAAAATTTATGAGAGAAAAGCACCGGATGGTAAGGTAATTAATTCTGTAGGTGCCGGGGATTCCATGGTTGCAGGATTTATAGCAGGATATATTAAGGATGGAAGCTACGATGAGGCTTTAAAATTAGGAATTGCAGCAGGCAGCGCCTGTGCATTTCTTGACGGCCTGGCTACAAAAGAAGAGATTATGGAAATTTATCATTCCTTGGATTAAAAGGAAAATATAAAATTTTTGGAAAATTTAGTTGTAAAATCATAAACTATATTATAGAATAGCATTTATGACAAAGTTCATAAAGAAGGATTTAACCGGAGGAAAAGATAAAATGAAAAAAGTAGTTAAGTTTGGTGGAAGTTCACTGGCCAGTGCAGAACAGTTTAAAAAGGTTGGCGATATTATCAGAGCAGATGAGTCAAGAAGATATGTAGTACCTTCTGCACCTGGCAAGAGATTCAATACAGATACCAAAGTGACAGATATGCTTTATCAGTGCTATGCTTTGGCAGAAGCAGGCAAGAAATTTGATGCGGAGTTGACAGCCATAGAAAAAAGATACAATGAGATTATCAAGGGACTTGACCTTGCCCTGTCTCTGGAAAAAGAATTCGAAGTGATTAAGAAAAATTTCCAGGATAAAGCAGGAAAAGACTATGCTGCATCAAGAGGGGAATACCTGAATGGTATTATTATGGCGAATTACCTTGGATATGAATTCCTTGATTCTGCACAGTATATTTTCTTCCATGACGATGGAACCTATAATAGTGAAAAGACAACAGAAATCCTGGGAGCAAAACTGGCAGAGACAGAAAAAGCAGTTATTCCGGGATTCTATGGCGCTTATGATGACGGACGGGTGAAGACTTTTTCCAGAGGTGGATCTGATGTTACCGGATCTATCGTTGCAGCCGCAGCTAAAGTGGATTTATATGAGAACTGGACAGATGTATCAGGATGTCTGATTGCAGATCCGCGTATTATTCATAATCCACAGCCGATTAAGGCAATCACATACAGAGAACTGCGTGAGCTTGCATATATGGGTGCAACCGTACTCCATGAAGATGCTATTTTCCCTGTAAGAAAAGAAGGTATTCCAATCAATATTAAGAATACAAACAAGCCGGAAGATGAAGGTACCATGATCGTGGAGAGTACCTGCAGGCAGTCTGAGTATACGATTACAGGTATTGCAGGAAAGAAAGGCTTCGTAGCTATTAATATCGATAAAGATATGATGAATTCTGAAATAGGATTTGGCAGAAAAGTACTGGAAGCTTTCGAAAAGCATGGAATTTCTTTTGAACATATGCCATCAGGAATCGATACAATGACTATTTTTGTCCATCAGCCGGAATTTGAAGGTAAAGAACAGCTGGTTCTGGCAGATATTCACAGACTGGCACATCCGGATTCGATTGATATTGAATCAGACTTAGCTTTGATTGCGGTAGTAGGTCGTGGCATGAAAGCTGCGAAAGGTACTGCGGGAAGAATCTTTTCTGCACTTGCCCATGCAAGAATCAATGTTAAAATGATTGATCAGGGCTCTAGTGAGCTGAACATCATTATAGGTGTAAAGAATAGTGATTTTGAAAAAGCAATTCGTGCTATCTATGATATATTTGTAGAAACACAGTTGTAAAATGTTAAAGGGCCGGAATTTCCGGTTCTTTTTGTATGTTATTTCATACAGAAAAGAATGATTTTTTAATTGAAAACTAAAAATGCATATGTTATTATCAAAACGAACGTTATTCCAGAGAGTGGAAAATGTATCATATTCTTTATCATATGTTTCATTTATGCTGTGTTGGCAGGAAAGCGTCTACGAGGAGGCGACTTTTGGAAGAAATTCAGTCAGTGCATCATAATCAAATCATTTCAATCATTATCCTCGTAAAATTAAATAAAGTGATTGCATAGTTTAGGAGGATTTAAAATGTCAGGGAAAAATTCAGTTGTAACTTTTAAAAATGCAAAAAAGAATGGCGAAAAACTCACAATGCTTACGGCATATGATTATTCTACTGCGAAACTGATGGATGAGGCAGGGGTAAACAGTATTCTGGTAGGTGATTCGTTAGGAAATGTTATTTTGGGTTATGAAGATACCATATCAGTGACCATGGAAGATATGATTCATCATGGGGCTGCAGTGGCAAGAGGTGCCAAAAATGCATTAGTAGTTATAGATATGCCGTTTATGTCTTATCAGACATCAGTTTATGATGCGTTAGTGAATGCTGGAAGACTGATGAAAGAGGGAAGAGCCGGAGCTGTCAAACTGGAAGGTGGAAAAAGTGTCTGCCTGCAGATAAAAGCCATTACGGAGGCAGGAATTCCTGTAGTTGCCCATCTTGGACTGACACCTCAGTCAGTGAATGCATTTGGCGGACACAGAGTACAAGGCAAGACAGAAGAAGCGGCAAAAAGACTTTTGGAAGATGCGAAAGCAGTTGAAGAGGCAGGGGCTTTTGCAGTGGTATTGGAATGCGTTCCGGCAAAGCTGGCAGCGCTGATTACGGAAGAAATATCGATTCCAACTATAGGAATCGGTGCAGGAAATGGATGTGACGGACAAGTTCTTGTATATCAGGATATGCTGGGGATGTTTTCCGATTTTACACCAAAGTTTGTGAAGAAGTATACAAATGTGGGCGAGATTATGAAAGAAGCATTTCAAACATATATCCGGGAAGTCAGTGATGGCACATTCCCATCGAAAGAGCATGAATACGCCATTGCAGATGATGTGATAGAAAAGTTGTATTAAAAGGAGCTGGAAAAAGATGAAGATTGTAACAACAGTAGATGAAGTTAGAAAACAAGTGAAAGAGTGGAAAAATGAAGGTCTCACGGTAGGACTTGTCCCTACGATGGGATATCTTCATGAGGGGCATAAAAGTCTGATCGATGCAGCAGTGAAAGATAATGACAGAGTGGTAGTCAGTGTATTTGTAAATCCTACCCAGTTTGCACCTTCTGAAGATCTGGAAAGTTATCCGAGAGATTTAGATAGAGATGCAGCATTATGCGAG
>JAXFDY010000002.1:0-7095 GCA_034172985.1 Lachnospiraceae bacterium | reverse complement strand
GTAACAGCATTTGCAGGTATGGAGGCAAACCGTGATGCTGCTTCCGCTGTGGAAGAATATCTGGAAATGCAGGATGCAAAAAAACTGCCGACTTCTATGGCAGATGTGCAAAGCAAATACAGTGCTATTCCGTATGGTTGGAAAGAAATCGATATTGCTGCGGTTGTGGCACAGCTGATTTATGCTCAGAAAGTTACCATTAAGTATGCAGGCAATACCATTCAGCCGGATGACCCGAAATTGCCGGATATGCTCCGCAAAAAGAGCGAGATCGGCAAGACTTCCATCAGCAAGCGTAAAACCATTTCCGCTACGATGATGCGTGATGCAAAATCAATGCTCCGCGATTACTTTGATATTATGGATGTGCCGGATGATGAAGATGGTCTGATTCGCTTTGTGACTGAGGAATTCAGTGAACAGCGTAACTATTATGTTTCTCTGGATGCACGTTATGACGGACATAATTATCCGGATCGTGCATTGGTGCAGGAATCCATTCATCTGATGGACGATGTGTTGTCTCAAAAGAAAGACAATATTGCCCTGATTGAGCGTGTGGTAAAAAAAGAAGATGCTCTCTTTGATAACAAGGAAGCCATGAGCAATGGCATTGAAAATTTCTTTAAGACACAGGTGACAGTATTCGACCAGGCAGTGCAGTTTGAAAAATCTCTGCGTGATGATCTTGAGCGAATTGCGGAAAATGAGGAGGCATATAAGGCACTGAATACCATTCGTTTAATTACGATGGTTCAGACAGGAAGTAAGTTCAATTATAACCGGATTCGTGAACTGAATCCGTTGATGGATACAGTTCGTGTTGCCCATGATAAGATGTTAGAAGAAAAACGTATCGAGGTTCTGGAAACTGTTCGTCAGTGTATGGAAGCAACTCACACTGCCGCAAGTGGTGATCCCAGGGCATCCCATCTGATTGAAAAATCAGATCGATATTTCAGCCAGTGCAAGGCGAAAATCGCAGAATTAAAGAGCCTAGCCCTTCTGGATGCCATGTTCCTGCCTATGTGCCAGTACAAAGATAATACAGTCAGCAATATCGAGGCTGTGCTGAAACCGTCTGCACCGAAACCGTCAGTACAGACAGCACAGCCAGGAAAAGAAACAGCTCCAGTAAAGAAAAAAGTGGTTCGTGCCTATAACCGTCAGGTTGTATTCCAGGCAAAGACCTTACAGACGGATGCGGACATTGATGATTATGTAGAGAAGATTCGTTCTCAGTTGAAACAGTTATTGAAAAATTGTGATGAGATTCGGTTAAACTAAGATTATGATGATTAAAAATAAAATAGTGGTGGAGGTTTTATATGTGGCTTAAAGAAATTACAGTTTCAAATTACAAAGCAATTCGTGAAATGAGTATAGGATTTCAGCAAGGTGTTAATCTGTTAATAGGTGATAATGGAGTTGGCAAAACATCAGTTTTAGAAGCAATTACAGTTGCATTTGGTGATTTCATTAATGGTATGTCCGGGGTGGCAAAAAAAGGAATTTCATCAAATGATGTTAGAATGGATACAAAAATGATTTCCGATGCTTCGCAGGGAATTATTCATTACACTCCGATTACGATTACATCAATATTTTATACGGAAGATGGAGAAAAGAATGGAGAAGTTACAAGAAGGGATGAAACCGCAAAGTCGAAAACAAGATTTTTGGGAAAGCAAATCTCTGATTATGCAAATAAAAAAGTGAATGATTTGTCAGAAGAACTTCCGTTGTTTTGCTATTACAGTACATCCAGGCTAGCACCACCTAAAAGGGAGGATTATGGAACTGTCAGTAAAAATAAACTGAATGATAGGAGATGTGGATATATTGGATGTATGGAAAACAACTTGGATATTAAGGCTTTAAAGACATGGTGTTTTAAAATGGAGATGGCCGCTTTTCAACAAAATAAGCAGATTGCGGAATATCAGGCATTCAAAGAAATTGTGGCAGATTTTATGTATCAAATGAATGAACTTGAGGAAAAGCCGCAAGTTACTTATTCAAGAGCATTTGAGGACATTGTTTATACGGAAAATGGAGAAACAATACCAGTCAATTATTTAAGTGCTGGATATCAGTCATTATTATGGATGGTTATGGATATGGCTTTTCGTATGGCAGTTTTAAATCCAGGGAAAGCATCCTTGAATCAATGCGAGGGGATTGTATTAATTGATGAAGTGGATATGCATTTACATCCTAAATGGCAGTGGAAGATTGTTGACGCATTACAGAAAAGTTTTCCGAAAATACAGTTCATACTTGCAACTCATTCTCCTATTATTATCTCTTCTTGTAAAAATGCTACATTACTAGAGATTGATGGCAAGCAGGAAGTTTCAAATTTGTCTGATGCATATGCGTATTCTGTGTCAGATGTTCTTTCTTATAGGCAGGGAAGTTCTGAAATTCCAGATAAATTGAAGCAACTGTCAAAACGATTTGAGATTAATATTAATTCAAAGGAATATGAGACTGCAAAAGGAACCCTTAAGCAAATGATGGATATATATGGAGAAGATAACAGTCTTGTAAAAAAAGGAAAATTCAAGTTAAGAATGGCAGGGATAAATTTAGATGATTTACATTAAAAAAGGAGAGCCGGTAGAAAGTGTACAGAAAGAACTGAAAGAAAAGGCAGCATCGTCTGAATGGCAGCACATATCTGAGACAGATACTACTGCTATGAGAAGATTTTTTGATCAGTTATCATGCAAAAAGGAAATTCGACAGTGCCTTTTAGAAGAACAGCATTACTTGTGTGCATACTGCATGAGTGTAATTGAAAACAAAGAACTTCATATGTCTATTGAACATCTTGTGCCATTAAGTAAATGCAAGGAACAGGTATTTGATTACAAAAATTATCTTGGCGTATGTAAAGGTGGGGCTGACATTCCCCGTGATAGAAATAAATGTATTTGTTGTGATGCAAGTAAAGGAAATAAAGAATTGCAATGCATAAACCCATTTGATGAAGATCAGATGAACCAGATTAGGTATCTGTCAGATGGAATTATTTATTATGAACGAAGAAAATTTGACAGTGAAGAATATAAAAAAGCAATAGAAGAAGACCTGTTTGAAACTTTGAAGTTAAATGGGGAATATGATCAGACAAATGGAATTGTAAAAAAAGATACAAAAACATCATTAGTTAAAAATCGAAAAGATGCTTATGAAGAATGTGAGAATTACATAGCAGAATTATATGAGAATGATATGTTAACGAAAGAAAAGATTGAGACAGATTTACAGAATATTATGAAAAAGGATTATTATGAAGCATATGATGGAGTTCGTATATTTTTATTAAAAATAGCATATGAGAATTTACAGGAAAACGGACAGATTTCTAAAATGTAAGGGAGTATACTTATGGACAAGAATGCGATTAAAAAATTTGCTATCTGGGCAAGAACAGAGCTGATCGCCCGTGTTTCCTTGAAAGGTGTGGAATACGGTATTACAGAGACTCACATTGAGGATGACAACGCAGACAGCGTTGGCGGCAAGGTCCTTACTTCTGAGGAAAAGAGACAGCGTCAGGCTCTGATTGCCGAGATTAACGCTAAGGGGTATAAGCAGGTCATGGAGGAGGTTGCTTATACTTGGTTTAACCGCTTTTCCGCTCTGCGCTTCATGGAAGTCAACGGCTATCTTCCTTCCCATGTGCGTGTATTCACGGATGAGGAAAACAACTTTAGACCGCAGATTATAACCGAAGCCATTCATTTGGATTTGGATGGACTCAATATGGAAAAGGTCTATGAGCTGAAAGAAGCAGAAAAAACCGAAGAACTGTATAAATATTTGCTGATTGTGCAGTGCAACGCTTTGAATAAGATTCTGCCGGGAATGTTCCAAAGACTCTCGGATTATACAGAGCTTCTTCTGCCGGATAATCTGCTTCGTGAAGGCAGTGTCATACAGCAGATGATCGAACTGATACCGGAGGATGACTGGAAGAATGCTGTCCAGATTATCGGCTGGTTGTATCAGTATTATAACAGTGAAAAAAAAGACGATGTTTTTGCAGCACTGAAAAAGAATGTGAAAATCACAAAAGAAAATATCCCGGCGGCAACCCAGCTTTTTACACCGGATTGGATTGTCCGCTACATGGTAGAGAACAGCCTTGGTCGTTTATGGCTGGAGGGACATCCGGATGTTAAGAGTCAGCTTCTGCCTACAGAGGAAGAACAGTCCGCTTATGCTGCCGGAAATCGTGCCTCGGAAGATACAAAATGGCACTACTATCTGGAAGAAGTGGAGCAGGAGCCGGAAGTGCAGGCACAACTGGCCGAGATTCGTAAGGAATACGCCACATTGACACCAGACCAGCTGAAGGTCATTGACCCATGCTCCGGTTCTGGTCATATCCTTGCATATATGTTTGATGTACTGATGAAGATTTATGAATCCTACGGCTATACCACCCGTGAAGCAGTGGCAAGCATTGTGGAGAACAATCTTTACGGTTTGGACATTGATGACCGTGCGGCACAGCTGGCTTATTTTGCGGTAATGATGAAAGCCCGTCAGTATGACCGCCGTTTCTTCAACCGTGGCATTCAGCCCCATGTATATGCTATTGTGGAGAGCAATAATGTAGATGAATTTGTTGTGAATTATTTCTGCAATGGCGATATGAAGCTCACAGAAGCTATGGATACCATTATCAGCGAACTGCATGATGCAAAGGAATATGGCTCTATTCTGACTGTAACACCCCAGGATTGGTCTGCTCTGTACGACCGCTTTGCAGAGATTTGGGAAGATATAAATATGTTCCGTGATACGGCACTGAGAGAATTATTGCCATTGGTACAGGTGGCAGAAGCTCTGGCTCATAAATATGATGTGGTTGTGACAAATCCGCCGTATATGGGGGTTGCAAATATGAGTTCAAGCTTGTCTGAGTTTGTAAAACAAAAATATCCTGATAGCAAAACAGATTTATTTGCTGTTTTTATGGAAGTTTGCAATAATCTAATTAAGAAAAATGGCTGCCAAGCAATGATAGCTATGCAATCATGGATGTTTTTGAGCAGTTATGAAAAATTGCGTGAAAAACTGTTGCACTCGAATGATATTATAAGCCTTCTGCATTTAGGAATAAAAGCATTTGAAGAAATAGGAAATGATATAGTTCAAACTGCATCATTCATTATACGGAAGAATATGATTTCCAATTATACAGGAAATTATTTTAGACTCTTGACACATGATAGAGCAGAAAAAGAAAGACAGTATTTAGAGAAAGAACAAATGTCTTTATTCTGCCAATATAAGTTTTTTGAAATTCCTGGACAGCCTATTGCATATTGGGTTAGTGAAAATACATTGGAAGATTTTGTGAAATTAAAAAGGCTTGGGGATGTTTCGGAACCAAAACAGGGAATCGCTACTGGTGATAATAATCGTTTTTTGCGTCTTTGGACAGAAGTTGACTATAAAACGATAGCTTTTGGTATTGATAGTGGTGAAAAGGCAGCCAATAGTCCTTATACATGGTTTCCATATCAAAAAGGCGGTGATTTTCGAAAATGGTATGGGAATAACAGCTATGTGATAATTTGGAAAAATAATGGAGCTATTGTTAAAAATTATAAAGGGGCAGTTGTAAGAAACTCAGAATATCATTTGCGTGAAGGTTTAAGTTGGACTTGGATTACCACGGGATATTTTGGAGCAAGATACTCTCCAGCTGGTTCAGTTTTTGATGTAGCAGGATCAACGCTTTTTGCCAATAGTAAATTGTATTATATTCTTGCTTATTTATGCTCAAATGTTGCAGATTATTTAGTGAAAATCATAAATCCGACAATTAACTTTAGCAATGGCGTAATATCTAAGCTGCCAATTACTTTGGATTTACCAGAATCTGTTGAAAAAATAGCATTAGAAAATGTAAACATTTCAAAATCCGACTGGGACTCTTTTGAAACATCATGGGACTTCCAACATCATCCACTGCTTCGTAAAGTTCCTACTGTTGCCGAAGCCTTTGACCAGTGGCAAGCTGAATGTGATGATCGCTTCAACCAGCTGAAAGCCAATGAGGAAGAACTGAATCGTATTTTCATTGATATTTATGGTTTGCAGGATGAGCTGACACCGGAAGTTGAGGATAAGGATGTCACTGTTCGCAGGGCTGACCTTGGCAGAGATATTCGCTCCTTTATTTCCTATGCGGTCGGCTGTATGTTTGGTCGATATTCTTTGGATGTGGACGGTCTTGCCTATGCAGGTGGCGAATGGGAGTCTAGCAAGTATGCTTCTTTTGCGGCGGATAAGGATAACATTATTCCAATTTGTGACGATGAATACTTTGAGGATGATATTGTCGGCTTGTTTGTAGAGTTTGTGAAAACTGTTTACGGTGCAGATACTCTGGACGAAAACCTGAAATTTATTGCAGATACACTGGGCGGCAAAGGTCAGCCAAAAGATGTAATTCGGAATTATTTTATAAATGACTTTTATGCTGACCATTGTTCAAGGTATTCTGTAACAGGCTCTGGAAAACGCCCGATTTACTGGTTGTTTGACAGCGGCAAGAAGAATGGTTTTAAAGCTCTGATTTATATGCACCGCTATCAGCCGGACACCATTGCCCGTATCCGTACCGACTATGTCCATGAACAGCAGGCTCGTTATCGCACAGCTATTGCTGATCTGGAACAGCGTATTGCCAATGCTTCTACTGGCGAGCGTGTAAAGTTAAAGAAAAAGCTGACCACCTTGCAGGCACAGGATACTGAAATCAGAAACTACGAGGAAAAGATTCATCACCTTGCCGACCAGATGATTTCCATTGATTTGGACGATGGGGTGAAGAAAAATTATGCAATTTTTCAGGATGTTTTGGCTAAAATAAAGTAAGGATGGATTGCATACTATGGGTGAAAAAATTAAAAATTCTAATGAGTTGGAGTTTGTCGTATTTTGCATTGAAAATGTAGCGACAAAGCTAGGTGTGGAGGCAGAGCGTGTCTATCAGGCATTTACCGGACAGAGTGATATTTTGCATGGCTACATTGTACCGGAATATGAAGTGCTGCATACCCAGAG
>JAXFDY010000192.1:0-3535 GCA_034172985.1 Lachnospiraceae bacterium | reverse complement strand
AACAACTTCACGTTCCACATTAATTGAAAGATTTGTTTGATTGCGCTTTATGCGCTTAGAATACTTTTTGTTATTCATAAAGTCAAATGCCCTTCCGGGACTTGGGGGTTAGATTATCGTTAAATCAATTAAACTTCAAATTTCTGACGGCTTCTGCTTTAGCCTCTTGCCGGAATTCTGCGTATACTTTTTCGGTTATAGTAGTACTCGTATGACCTAACAGTGAACTAATCATGCTTATAGACATACCTTGCTCAAGCGCAGCGACAGCCCATGAGTGACGTGCCATGTGGAAACTCACCTTCTTGTCGAGACCTGCTTTTTTCGCAATTATCTCCAACGACTTGTTAATGAAAGAAGTGATAGAGTTGCGTCTTGTTCTCAGCATCTCTTCGTCCATCAGATTGAAGTCGTCTGGTAGCAGGCCAAATACAAATACTTCATGTTGACCTTGCCACCTGCGGAGAATCTCTAATGCTTCGTCTGTCAAGGGAATGATGTTCCGCCCGCGAGTCTTCACCTGAATCTTGTCGAGTTCCTTTTTGTTAAGATCTATATCGCACCACCTTAATGTAATAATATCACTAATTCTCATTCCGCATGCGTAGTATGCGAAAAGAAACATATCAAGAACTGCATATTGTTTAGGATTTGCAAGCTTATAACCAAGCTTCACGAGTTCGCTTGTTTCATTAGTTGAGAGATACTTGATTTTTCTGTGAGTATTGTCGTCGATGCATTTGTCCAGAGTAATGTCCGCAATTGCTTGTAGAGATTCTTTTGGCAACAAACCATCTGCTGTTGCCTGTATGCATATCTTGCATACAGTTTCTAAATACTTTTCAATAGTGACTGTCTTACGTCCTCGTTCAAGCCCCCATGCGATGAAATCACGCACAAGATTATCAGTTATGTCACCGATGAATATTTCGCTTATATTATTGCAGTCCATAAACTTTCTAAATTGATTGATGATGGTAACGGAATTCTTATACGTGGAGATTCTAATTTTCTTTCTTGTATATTGCTTTTCCAGTAAATCACATGCATATGCAGTGAAACTAGTTCCTTTGTCAGTCCTCAATGGCTTATTGTCACCATTGAGAAAAGCAAGAATGACATCTGAAGTGATTACTCCATTTTGTTCGACATAGTCAAAAATCTGACTATCTATTTTGCGTAACATCTTCTGAAGCACTAGGTTCTTTTTCTTATAATCGGAACCATAACTAGCGCGAAGTTCGCCGATACCATGGTTGGCGTTTTGATTCCAGTCTTTTTTTAAACTCATAATATTTGTATTTTGACGTATTTTTTTCCCTCCACAGAAATAACAGAGATAGACAGGGTACAGCTTCTCCTCGTCGACTTTTGCCGGCGTTCGGAGGAAAAACCTCCCAGTTGGATATTTGCGTGCAATCCTGCCCATCTTATAATCTGTTCTAAATTATATCAGAGTAATAAAATCATCTGTATTTGGTTCGCCATTACACTTGCCCCTTGATTGGTACTTGTTGTGGCCATATGCATAGGCTTTGTTGTACGTTTTGAATCCAACCCCTTGCATGTCGTCTAATATATCCCCAGTTTCTGTGTCTATGAGAATATATCTCCCATTACCTTGTCTCTTGATACCCCATGTATTACATGAGTTTTTGTTTACTTTTGTTTTTGAAGTCTTCATAACAGAATTATTTTAATTAGTGAATCCAGTCAGAGATTGAGTGCTGAACTCGAACTGCCACATCCTCTTGCATCTCTGTTGTGACTTTTATTTTTCTTTCTTGCCCTACTGATAGACTTGATTTCGATTGCAAAGATATAACTGATAATCTGCATTGTCGGCTCAGCGTATTTTTAGCGTATTTTTTGTGATTTTGATAACTTCCATATTAAAATCATGACTTGCAGAGACGATCGTAGCTGTAAAAGACAAAATGTGTTAATATCTTGAATGGTAACTTGGAAGTATTACAAATAATTCCTAATTTTGCCATGTCAAAAGCGCGTGTAATAAATGTGCTGATGCAAACCATATTACTTTATGGCTATATCTGCGGAAATAGTATCGGTGATATGAGCTATTAAGAAGAAGTTTTGCTGATGCTTATGTGTGCACCCTTCAGAATTTAGGACACTCTGTATCTTGTATACAATTGTATGCTATTGGACACAAAGCAAAGCTAAGACGAACAAGACAGACGACTATATTAGTCCTTTTTGAATTTGGACAGAAATAGTTCGTCAAGTTCTGTCGTTTTAGGTGATGCGATGTCGAATAGATGAGTTAGTTAAATTATATTGTATATGAAGATATTGTCTTATAATCCGCAAGGAAAATTATTGGGAGTAGAAGAATTTGATGCTTTTGTTCCTGATTATATTAAATCTTATGACAAGCAGAACTCAGTTTTGCCAATGTACAAGTTGTTTGTGTCAAAAAACAAAAATAGCGATGCCTTGAACAATTCTCTTAAAGCGATGGCGGCTGATATTCTTTTCCGCATCGACTATGATAATTTTCTGAAATCGTCATATTCTCAACTTAAGGATGCAGCACTGGAAATTGTAGAGGGTGGCGACATAGAAGATACACTATTTGTCTACAAGTTTGATGATTGCGAATATCAATACCATACGGTTGCCGAAATAATAAACTACTACGGGCATAGATCGAAACAACAGATTGATAATGATCGTTCAAAAGGCATATATAAAGTTGTAGATTGTCCGTCTGCTCATTCTTGGATTTTTTCATTAGCAAATTATGCTTATAAGAAAATTAGAGATTTCGAAGGTAGTTCAGAATCTAAAGAAATCATGTTTCGAAAAGCTTTTCTATCTGTAATCAATAGATATTATTTGGCCCTAAGAAATATGGCTTATAGAATAGAGTCTGACGAGATTAGGGAACAATTGATTGTTCTGATGCCATTTATCAGCAAAAAAATGTTTCGGGTAGAATATGAAGATCTTTTGATCTACAATACAGATGAGTTCATAGTTAAATTCGTTAATCATTTTTGCAGATATTATAATGATAGGCGTCATGATTCATACTGTATTTTACAATTGTTACGAGGGGATTATAAACCGATTTTTGGTCGAACAGAAAACCTCCTATTGCTAAATTTTGAGATTTCAGAAAAAAAATATAGTGACATACCAGTTACCTATACGCTTGGAAATTACGATGGTGGCTCTAATAAAGTTATAATGTCGGACAGAGAATTAGCTTCATTGTTAGATCCAAATCAGAATGCTGGTGTTTTTACCAGACTCTTTCAAATAATCAATAAGATTAAAGATGATTATGAAAATAACTTAAGGGAAATTTGGAATAACCATATTTTTGAACGAAGATTACGGACGGATTCGGTTCATCCAGAGAAAATCCAAAGTTGGTCTTATCTTTTCTTTGACGAAATTTCCTGCCTCAATAAACTAAGTAGGGAAGAACTGATAAAAGAACAAGAGTGTTTTCATGCACTTGTTTATGATATGGTGAACTGTAAGTCTCCGCAACAAATAGCCA
>JAXFDY010000168.1:0-2151 GCA_034172985.1 Lachnospiraceae bacterium | reverse complement strand
GAAACCGTAACAGCAAAAAAATCCCCGGGAAATCCCGGGGATAAGCATGCATGATTAAGCGTCTTTTCTTCTTCTGTATGTAACTGCCATTCCAGCAAGTGCTGCAACCGCAACCATACCAGCCCACATCATAACGTTTGTTTCACCTGTTTTCGGTGATGTAGTTCCGGATGTAGATGTGCTTCCAGATCCATTCGTTCCATTAACGGCTGCTGCTGTATCTTTATCTACAACAAATGCAACCGGTGAAAGGGAATTGAAAGTTGCTGTAACAGTACCTTCTCCTACTTCAGCAGGAATCTTCTCCCATGCTTTCACATTCGTATCATAATGGAGCAAAATCACTTTAGAATTCGATGTTACTCCTGTTACATTAAAGGTGATGGTAACAGGGAATGTTACGTCACCAACAGTAATAACATCTTTCACATCAATCACCTGCATTCCCTCGATGTAATCGTCACCTAACAGTTCTTTTAATTTTTCCTGTGATTTGATTTCTTCTACAATTTCTTTGTATTCATCGGGCAGATTTTGTATAATCACCTCTGCAATTTTTCCATTTGCATCAACTGCCTTTTGAATTCCTGTCACAATGCCTGTCACTACAACACTTGGCAAAGCGAATGCTGTTACTGCCGTACTAATTGTCAAAACAACTGCACATATAAAAGCAATAAACTTCTTCATTTTCAAAACCTCCTTGCGCACAAATTACATTTCTTATATTATTTATGCCATTATAGCACTATTCCTGCAATTTGTAAAACATTTTCAAAATCATTTCTTTTAATTTTTCCTCATCTACAAGAAATTCTTCGTGTTCTCCACTGGCTTCAATTTCCCCCGGCACATAAAACACTTCGCCGGAAAGACTATACTCTGTTAGTCTGTTTATCTGGTTTGCATTCAGATCCGTCACTAGATAAGGAGCAAGCACCGACTGATATGTTTCATAATAATCTCCGGACTTCCCTGCTTTTTCTTTTACCTCAGCAATTAATGCAGGTATATATTGTACCTGCCGCCTCATTCGGTCATTGTTACTTTCTTCTTCTTCTATATCGCGATATCGCACATAGCGCTCTGCCTGTTCACCATTCAAAGTAATCTGAGTTCCTTTTATGAACGCAGGATCAATGGAAGTATAGTCCTCCGGAACAGTCAGCGTAACACCTCCCACCGCATCATTAATAGCATGAATCCCATCAATATTCAGAGACATACAGCCTTCCAGTGGCAAATCATACAACAAACGAGACACTGTCTTTTTCATAGCCCAACAACTGGTATCCTTCCCATTTCCATAGGCATACTGTGTGGCAATCTGTGCCCGTACAGAAGTAAAATAATTCCCATTGATATCATAAAGATCTATATCTGTCATGGAATCTCTTGATATCTGCAGAATTCTGGCTGTTTTATCTTTCCTGTTCACAGACAATACCATGATACAGTCTGCCTGCCCAGCAGTTCCCGGTGTCTCCTGAAGCACGACTTCTTCTTTCGTATCCACACCCAGAAAAAGATAATTCTCCAAGTTGGAATTGTACTCGTAAGTATTCCCCTCATATACAATGGTATTATGGTTGCTGTCTGCTTGCGATACGACTTCTCCACTGCTTCCGGAATCCTGTGTTTCCCCACTCTGTGACGTTTTTTTCTCCAGCATAGAAGCAAATGCAAGAAGCAACACAAAAGCCAGAAGAATTGCACACAAAGGAAGAAGCACTTTTTTTATCTTTTTATTTCTCATCTATAAGCACCGCCTCTACGAGAAATCTCTGTTCATTGTTACCGTTACAGGTAGATAACGTAAGAATCCTGTCTTCTGTTGTAACCGGAATCTCCGAATTGATATAACTGGACATGTTTCTGACCTGACTCAGGGAATCCAGAAACTGCTGGTACTGATCGTCCTCATGAAAATCAAAGCTTTTCAGTATATGACGATTATCATACGTCACTGCCGCAAAGATTCTGTAGGTATAACTATGTTCCGGTGTATAGATTTCAATCTGTTCATGCTGTTTCATATAAGTCGGATCCATATAATATTTCAGACTGCCGAACATGGTTTCATCCTTCATATTATGCCCATAGATCACTGTATTTTTATCCGAGAAGTCCTGTTTGTTCAGAGACTCCGTA
>JAXFDY010000153.1:0-2067 GCA_034172985.1 Lachnospiraceae bacterium | reverse complement strand
CTTCAAACTTCTTTGCAGAGATACAACCGCACCCGATAAATCTCTGACCCTTGCCTGATTCAAGCCCTGGTTATAACAGATATTGGATGCACTTAGAACACGGCGGTAGTTATGCAAATCAAGTCCGCAGTTATCGCAACGGTTCTTTTGAAAGGATAACTCTGCATTACATCTTGGACAATTCATAGCTTTTCCACCTACTCTGCTTTCTGATTACCATTTGGCATGGCTTCTGTGAGAATGCTCTGGAGTAAATCCATCACATCCGTTGTACTGTTACCATATATGGCGTCCTCTGCCTGTTCAATGTCCAGACTCGGCTGGAATTTTTCTAACTCTGCTTCAAAGTCCATCTTACACTACCTCCTGTTATTCATCAAATCATTTTTATCGCAATTCTCGACATAAAGCTTTCTGTTTCCTGTTCCATAAGATACGGTTCCCGGCAGCCTGTTATTCTATATTGTAAGAAATGATACCGGAACCCCTGCGGGCATATTCTACATTCTCAATTTCTTCCTTTATGAGAACCCTCATACCATTGATGGTAATGGATGTACCAGGATACACTCTCTTGCGGATGCTCACCTTTGCCTCATTGGCTTTCGCCATCTTCTCCAGTGTCAGCTGCTTCTGTTTGATTACCTCGTTGATGCGGCTGTCTTTTTCTATCTTAGCACGGGTGAGCTGCATTTTCTTTTTCTGCAAATCCTCACGGGATTCATTTTCCAGAAATGCATTTATCTTCTTCAAAGCCTCTAAGATAGTCTCTATCTCTGACTGCAGTTTTTGCTGGGTGCTCTCCTGCTGTGTCAGTAATGTAAACAAATCCGCCTCAATCCCGGCACTAAGTTCTGTGCGCACCTGTGCCATATTACTCACAATCATAGAATCAATACTTCTCATAGCACATACTCTGCCCCCGATGATTGCACCAAATTTCCCGGATACTTTCACATCCTGACCACTGTTGATATAACAGTTCATAATAGCATTGGCACATACATCCCCATCACAGTCAATGTGTGTCTGCTCGAAAAATTTGCCGGAGACAGAACCGGCGGTGGCAATCTTCCCCTGACCATTGCCCTGCATGCCGTTTTTCAAAATAATATCCTTCTTCGCAACCAGAACAGCCGCTTCTACATAACCATCCACCGTGATAGAGCCCTTTTCAGAAACCACCTTCATTCCTGTGAGAACATTACCACAGATATGAATATCATTGACAAAATTGATATTACCTGTAGTAGTATAGGACACATCACCGCTAATCGTCAACTCTTTATCAATATTTAAAACATTATTTATGTATGTTATCTTGCCTGTCGTCCTGGAAGTATAGACCAGATTGTCCTCCGAAACCACAAATCCTCTACCCCGGAGTCTTGCCAAATCCTTGCCATTCTTGCCCACCAGTAATCCACCAAATACATCCATTCCATCCATGCCGTTTTCTGCCGGATGATAATACACAATATCCTGTCCTTCTTCCACAGAGGGAATCTGCCCGGCAGCAGCATAGTCAACGGAACCGTCCTTTAAAATCTTCGGTCTGGTATCGATGTCGACCGGAAACAAGAACTCATAGCTGCCATCCTTGCCATCCTGTGCCGGATTGCCTTGTGCAACCAATACCTTGGTAAAATACTGTTTCTGTTCAATCATCTGATGCAGTACATCCTCCTGAATGCCATATTCAATGCCGGCTTCCCGAAGGAGTGATTTTAAATGGTTCAATTCATACGTTTTATTTTTGTCATCAGGAGAAAGGCATAAGAATGCTTTCATACCATCTTCCGAAGTAGATATATCAATTTCGCCAAGAACTTTTTGCTCCGTTGTCTCTAACATAATACCATCTCCCTCCTAATAGAAATTAAAACAATCGATAGTAATTCTATCTTACTTTAATTATATATGACTTCCCCTTATAATGCAAGAAAAACAGCGCTGTCGTCCCTCCCCTGCCACCACGGCAAAAACAAAGAGAAGCCCTGAATTTTGTCAATTTTTTCAGTGCTTCTCTCCTGTTTTTTAGTCCTTAAGATTTTATTATTTTACGGT
>JAXFDY010000088.1:0-2773 GCA_034172985.1 Lachnospiraceae bacterium | reverse complement strand
GGGCTGGGAGATGCCACCTAGAAAATTATGTTTTGTTATATAATTTATGTAAGCCCATGTAGTGATATCCGCACCGAAAGAAACAGAAATAATATGTCGTACACCTAATTTTTTCAGGCCACCAAGAATCGAACCATATTCACTTGGATAGTTTGCCATAAATGCTGGTGCAAGGAGAAGTGATATTTTCTCTCCTCGTTTAAGAGCAGCAAAAAACTCTTCTGTATCATCATTATATTCTCTTGCATTATGCTCACAGGCTTTGAGACATGCACCACAATTAATACAATTTTCAGGGTGAACATTGATTCTTTGTGTATCCTGTTCCGTAGTGGCAGAGTAGTTAGCTGTTATGACGGGGCACACAGAAATACACCTGTTGCAGCCCTGACAATGATCATTAGTATATACTAATGAGTTATTTTGGTTCATATGTTTTCCTCCTAAGAAACGACATTTTACTCTATTATTATAATGCATTATTCAAATAAAGAAAACCTTGATTATTTATTTTTTGAAAATTTATTTCTTGTTATCAGATAACAAACTGACAAAGTGTTATATGGGTACTTCCCAAAGGAAAAAATCTTTATTGACATTCTTAAAAATAATAATATAATAAAAAATGATAATAAAATAATAGCAAGACGAAAAGATGCAGATCCGATCTATCGTCTCTGTTTTAGAACGGGAGGAGAAAAGTATGAGTTTACTGAGACAAAATGAAAAGGAAGCTAATTTATTAGTTGCAAAGGTTATGAGAAGTACATTTATCATTTTTACGTTGGTATATTTGTTAAATGTGATTGGAATTTTTATAATAGATAAAATGATCATGACGATCGCCTATATTGGTGGAGGATGCCTTTTATTATTGCCGACATTATTAATCAACATTTTAAAAATGGAGAACAGCTCTATTAAGTATGTGAACGTTGTTTGTGCTTCGATATTTGTGACACTGTTGAGTATAACATTGACCTATCATGTTGTTGCGATTTATGTATACCCAATCGCCATAGCAAGTCTGTACTTTTCCAAGGGGTTGAATATTGTAGCAACCGGACTTACTGTGGCAGGTGTATCTATAGGACAGGTTATGGCGTTTTTTCTGGATACATTACAAGATGATAATTTTACGGAATTTAACAGGGTGATTATATTTGGGGTAATTCCCCGGGCGTTAGTGTTGATAGCAGTTGCTGCTATTTTTACAATGCTTTGCAGTAGAACAGCTTCTATGCTTTCGAATTTGATGGGAGCAGAAGAACAGAAAGAAATGTTTGAACGTATGAAGCAAATGAAAGCAAACGCGGCACAGACTTCAGAAATCATGTTTGGTATGGTATCTGAACTGTCCGGTATTACAGAAGTTTCGCTTCAGACAAACCAGAGTATAGCTGAAGAAACAGAACGTTTGCTAATGGGTACGACTGAAAATGCTGAAGCTGTAGAGAATGCTGATTGTAAGATACAGGATATTACGGAGCAGCTTGCAGGACTTAGTAATATGAATCATAGAACTGCGAAGCTTACAGACAAGATTGGTGAGAATACACAGGAAAATCAGCAAAATATGGATGATGCTACTGTCAGCATGGAACAAATACATAATAGTACAAACGAATGTAAAAGAATTATCAGTAATCTTGGAGAGGAATCGAAAGAGATTATTGGAATTGTGGGAACAATTACTAATATATCAAAAAGGACAAATATTTTAGCTTTAAATGCTACAATTGAAGCAGCCAGAGCTGGAGAGCAGGGAAAGGGTTTTGCAGTGGTTGCAGAAGAAATCCAGAAACTTTCAGAGCAAACTAAGACAGCAGTGGAAAGTATTGGAAATATTGTAAATGAAGTGGTGAAAAATACAGAAACAGCTGTTAAGGCCATGGAACAGAATGTGCTTTATACGCAAAAAGGAATGGATAGCATTCAGAAGGCCAATGAGTCAGCTTCTGTTATTACATCCTCTAATGAAGAATTAGTGGAGCAGATTCATGAGATTGATAAGGTTGCGGAAATTATCCGTGAAAAGAGTGGTGAAGTGGCAGAGAATATGAAGCAGATTAGTAATAATACGCAGAAAAACTGCACTGCTGTTGAAAATGTATCGGCTGCAACACAGGAGAATAATGCCGGAACAGAGAGTCTCGCAGATATTGTTGAACAGATTAAAGCATTATCGGAGCAGTTAAATAATGTAGTGCTGGGGTGAGGATAGTTTCCAGAGATCTATCAGATTATGACTAATAATATCTTGCAAATCATCAATATCGCTTTTATAATATTGTTATAAAAATAACAGTGATTTTAAATAATGTAAGCACAATAAGTATGTAAAAGAGGTTTTGATGAATAAGATATACCGCGATATATTTCGTGCAATTCATGAAGGAAAATGGTTAAAAATTGAAATAGGCTTCCATTGCATAGGAATTAAAACAACCCAGTCCCTTATCAAGAGTCGCTTCAGGATTTTCTATGATTACAAAAATAAAAGTAATAAATTTCTAGTTGCAAAATTACCAGATTAAATCCCATCTTTGACAGTTGATTAGAGTATAACACCTCGCAATCCAAGTATTTACAAGGGTTGCGAGGTGTTTTGGTTTCGTTTCAAAATATGGTGTTTTATTCTCGACCTTTACTTTTTTTCTGAATTGTTTTCATATCCTTTTTAGTGATAAACTCATAATCTGTTCGAAAGTTGCATATCTCGTGCAGCTTATCTGTTAGCTTATCTCGTTTGTACAGTGGTACGAAGCCTTGT
>JAXFDY010000083.1:0-4935 GCA_034172985.1 Lachnospiraceae bacterium | reverse complement strand
CGGTACGACATCCCGGAAATCCTGTACATCTCCTGCAACCCGAAAACCATGTGCATGAATCTGGAACTTTTCAAAATGAACGGCTACGAACCCGTATACATGAAAACCTACGACAACTTCCCGATGACCAAGCATGTGGAGTGCGTATGTCTGCTGTCGAAGGTTACAAATGAATAGCACTGTAAAAGGCTTGAAATCAAAGGGTTTCGGAATTTTGGATGAGAAACGCCAGAATTCTGGAGCCCTTATTTTGTATTTTGCCATCTAAGCTATAGTTTGGAAAAACACACAGTTGAGACAACAGCTCTGCGATTTATGAGTTGAGACTATAGATTGAGTGGCAGAGAATAGTTGAGGCAACAAATTAGATGGCACAGATTAATCAAATACTACACAAGTTTTATTTCAGTTTTTTACACAAACTATTATTTCTCGGTTATAATGAAAGTTAAAGCATATGGTCATTGGCACCCAATTATTTTTGAGAGTATGATTCTTTTCTAAAGTAATAGACGGAGGGATGATATATGGTAGGAGATGAAATTAAAGCTCGAATAAGAGAATCTGTAGATGACAAAACTGCAAGAATAGTAACCGCTGATAGTATTCAGGGTTGTTTAAGATAAAAGGAAAAGAGGGCGAGAAGCGTGACTACTGAATGGCTTATAGCTGGAAATCCAAAGAAATATGATGTTATAAATGCTTTTAAAGATCTGAAAAAGGTTGATTGGAAACAGACTACTAATGTTCAGGCTGGAGATATTGTATATATCTACGTATCAGATACAGTAAAAGCAGTGAAGCTTAAGTGCAAGGTAAATAAGGTAGATCTAAAAAATCTGGAGATCGAGGATCAAAAGTATAATATTTCCGGTGAATTTGACGGTACTTATGGTCGTTATATGGAACTGGAATTGTTAGAAGAGTTAAAGGGCAATCTATATAGTCTCAATGCGATTAAGCAACATGGATTAGATGTGCCTCAGAGTCCTGTGAGAATTACACCTCAAGGAAAAGAGTATCTTGATTTAGTTCAAAAATTACAGAACTCTGAAGAGCTTGATCCGGATTCACATGATGGCTCATATGAATTAGTCAGAGCTACAATTGAGGAATACGCTGAAATGGCTGACCTAAGTGTTATTGACTATAAGGATTTAAACCTAGTTTATTTGATGACTGTAGGAACTTGGAAACAGAAGGTTCCAGCAAAGAAAAAGACTATCAATGAAAGTAATCTTCCGGATGAAAGCAAAAAAAAGCTTTGTGATTTATTGGATGAGGTATGGTCATCTGCAGAAAAAGGATATTACAGTAACCAGGAAAGAGGCCGTACAAGCATTGGTATGTTCGGAACAGGATTCTTTTCGTTCATGGGCAAAACTGATGATGCCTCGCCCCGTAACTTCATTCAGATGTGTATCGATATAAAGGACATGACAGATGAAGATGAAATTATTGATCGCTGTGAAAAAACACTTAATAGCGAGTATCGAGGAATGAAAGCAGCATCTGCATCAATGGTTCTTCATTGTCTAAAACCTACTGTGTTCCCAATTTTTAATTCAAACATGGGCGCTGATAATATATTTATCTATCTTGGCGTTGAGATGAAGTGGAAAACAGAGGTCTATAGTTATACTAAAAATACGAGACTGGTAAAGGCGATGAGAGATGAAAATTTCAGCATAAAAAACTATCGCCTGTTTGATATGGCTGCATGGGGAATAGGTGCAGCAAAGAAGAAAACCAATATCGACTATATAGGTGTAATGGATTATCTGGAGAATAACAAAGACTTGCCATATTCAAACCCAGAGGCAGAAGGTATATCAGAGGCTGAAAAAACAAAACTGCTTGAGATTAAATCAAAAGGACAGAATGTAATCAAGGAAATGAAAAAGATGGCAGAGCTTTGTAAATCTCAGTTTGGTTTGGATAAGTGTGAGCCTATGTCGTGGCTTGATGGATCTAATACGAAGACAAGACGATATTTATGGGCACAGCTTAAATACAGTGAATATGGAACAAGGCCAGAGAGTATTTCTATATTTGTTGAGATGTCATCGGACACAAATAGGGCTAGGTACCGCTTTAGCTTAGAAATGAAAAATGATAAAGCTGACAAAGATATTATGTCAAACTATCATAGGCATTTTGACTTACCTATGCAGGCGGAGAGCTCGCTTGTATATGTGGGTGGTAGTAATGAATATAGTAATCCAGTAGTACTTAATGAAGATGTTGAAACTATAAAATCAAAAGTAGAGGACGGTACTTATAGGAAGGTACAGATCAGCAGAATTGTTGACTGGGATGACTCATTGACAAACGATGAGGTCGAGCAAGATATGCTATCAGGCATTTCAGAACTTATACCATATTATGAACATGTGCTTGGAATAAAAAGGGAAGCTAAGTATTGGCCATCTCTTGATGAATATGATCCAGGATTATCAAAGGATAAATGGCTGGAACTTTTAAACAATCCTGTTGTTACTAAACTGGACAATCTGCGAATGCTCAAGATGATGATTGAACAAGGAGGAGAAAGCACTTGCTCAAATCTGGCTAATCATTATGGTGGTTCTGCATCATCGTATAATGCTTGGGGTACTTCTTTTGGAGAAAGAGTTCATAAGTATACAGAATGTCCGCTTTGCGCTGATTATGAAAAAGAAAGATTCTATACCGTTCCGTTTGTAGGAAGGGATATTGAAGAGGATGGCCATAAGAGATATTCATGGAAGCTCAGAGATGAGTTAAAGGAGGCATTAGAGGAAATGGATTTATCGAAAGTTAATAATAAGTCATGGGAGGGTTATTCAGCCATCTTCGATAAGAATATTATTCTTTATGGTCCTCCTGGTACAGGTAAGACATATAAAACAGCAGTCTACGCTGTTGCAATAATTGAAGAAAAGACACTGGAATCAGTAAACAGCGAGGACTACAAAGACGTTTTAGAAAGATATAACAAGTATAAGAAAGAAGGTCTCATTGCATTCACTACATTCCATCAGTCATATGGATATGAAGAGTTTATAGAAGGAATAAAACCTGTTATTGCTGATGAAGATGAAACAGGAGATGTTGCATATAAGATTGAAGACGGGGTGTTTAAGAAGTTTTGTAGCGACGCTAAAAAGGTGAAGATTGATTCCCTTCACACTGGAGTTAACTCAGACTCAAAAATATGGAAGGTTACTATTAAGGATGGAACGCTAAATGATATCAAACAGGAATGTTATGATGAGAGCTATGTTCGTATAGGCTATGGAGCAACACATAAGTATGCAAGGGCATTTGTAGAGGATGTTAAACCAGGCGATATTGTTATATCGCTAAAGACTAGGGATACAATCGATGGAATTGCCGTCGTGACCGGTGAATTGGAAATCCTTACAGGGAAAAAGGAATATCAGGTAGCTCGTAAAGTTGAATGGTTAGTAAAGGGTATTGATGCAGATATCACATCCATTAATGAAGGAAAGAAACTACACCGTATGACTTTTGCTGCAGTGCCTAGCATGCAGGTTGAAGATATTATGAAGCTTGCAGAAAGCTTCAATGCTGAACTCGAACCAGTAAACATCAAGGAAAATGACAAGAATTATGTCTTTGTAATTGATGAAATTAACCGTGGTAATATCTCGAAAATCTTTGGTGAACTTATTACCCTTATAGAAGATACAAAAAGGGCCGGTGAACCAGAAGCAGCAAGTGCAATTCTTCCTTACTCAGGAGAATCGTTCAGCGTACCTAACAATGTATATATTATCGGCACGATGAATACAGCGGACAGATCAATTGCACTTATGGATACTGCGCTCCGTCGACGATTCAAGTTTGTCGAAATGATGCCAGATTCAAATGTTCTTATTGAACAAGGTGCAAATAAGATAAATGAAGGTGGAGTGGAATTAGACGTTGCCAAGATGCTCGATACTATTAATACTCGAATAGAGTATCTGTATGACAGAGAGCATACAATAGGACATGCATTTTTCATAAGCCTTAAGAACGATCCTACAGTAAGTAAGCTTGCGGGCATTTTTAAGAATTCAGTACTGCCGCTCCTTCAAGAGTACTTCTATGAAGACTACAGCAAGATAATGCTTGTCCTTGGCGATAACGGCAAATCAGATCCGGCGCACAGATTCATTCTGGAGAAAGAGATAAAGGCAAACCTCATTTTCAGAGGCGACACATCTGATATTGACCTTCCTGAATACTCCTATGAGATTCAGTATGAAGCATTTGATGATATTATGAGCTATATAGGAATAACCGAATAAGAAAAGTGGTGTGTGCATGGGTGAATTGTTTGAGGTAAGAGAATACGAAACGATTATCGGGAATAAAGATTACAAAACTCAATATAGATATTTGAAGAAGGATGTTTTTGAAGATCTGATAGAGTTCATCCATGCTTTTGATGCGGAGGAAGAAGAGTCAGATGTTCTTGATTTTATAAAGGTCGGGTATAAAAGAAATATCGGGGAGACTGTGACTTTTAAGAACTATGTAGGCCTTATACAGATGAAGAACAACTTCCAGATTCAGATTCTTCCAAAGATAGACTTCGCAAATAGTGAGAAGGACCAGACAAAGCAGGTTTTTATGAAGATGCTTCGCAGCATGAAGGATTTTCCTAGTAAGGTATTCTCAAATGCGAATCTGAAGATGGATCGCATGAACCTATATGAGATTTTTATCAACATGTATTTGCAGGAAACAAGGCAGCTTGTAAAGCGTGGTCTTAAATCATCGTATGTGGACGTTGAAGAAAATCTTACGTTTTACAAAGGAAAGCTGCTTGTGAGTCAGCATATAAGGCAGAACATGTTTCACAAAGAGCGATTCTATGTTGGATACGATGAATATCAGGTTAACAGGGCAGAGAACAAGCTGATCAAATCCACCCTGATGAAG
>JAXFDY010000022.1:0-36874 GCA_034172985.1 Lachnospiraceae bacterium | reverse complement strand
GGTATATCAGGAAAAGTCTTATACCATATGCAATTCTGATGGTGGTGATTGCCATTGGTTGTGGATGCCCTTATTCGGTGTATCCGTGGCTGTCAGTTGTATATGCTGTCTGTGTGGCAGGCGTTTTGTATGCCGAAGGGTGGTGCGAAGAAAGATATTTTCAATACAAGGCAGGGAGAGGATTCTATGAAAAGAAAAATTATGCCCTGGCAGCTTTGGATGTAATTGTAAGAATTGCGGAATTAATAGTGGCTTTCGTGTCTATCTCTGTAGGTGTGATTATGGTGTGGGCAATCCTTGGAAGTCTGTTTGCTCAGGATTTGGATGAGAGCAGAATTGTAACCAGAACATATACTTATTCGGGAAGTTTGATACTGATTATCATTGCAGTATCACTGATGGCAGTGCAGTTACTGAATTTTGGACAGAAAATTTATAAAAGAATAAGATGGGTCTATGTCGGGCTGATTATACTTGCAGTGGGAATGTTATGGATAGAGGGAAAATTTTATACAGAATTTTATGAGGATAAGATTGTGATTGCAGACTTCAGTGGAAAAAAAGAATATGATTATGAGGAAATTGAAAGATTTGAGATTTACGAAGAACATGAATCAATTCAAATGACCATATATTTCACTGATGGAGAAAAAGTCAATCTGGTGGGAAACGTGCAGGAAGCTAGTGAATTATATGAGGATAAATATTATAGCGACTATAATTATATGGCAGATATGGTAGAACGAATGCAAGAGAGAAATATACCGGGAAATCTTAGAGATGTGAAGCTGATCAGGGAAGATGTGGAAGGTCTGGATGATCAGCTCAAGGAGGGGCTGGAAGAAATTATTCTGAAGATGGGGGAACAATAGTTTTTACCACCTCGAAAATCGCTTGATAAAATCGACTTTGCTATGTTATAATAAAATTGAAAAACACTTTTTATACGAAGAAATTTTAGGAGATATAACAGAAAGATGAGAAACGGAAAAAATACCGGAGTGATTATATTAGTTGCTTCACTTCTTTTCATGGTCACTTTCATGGATATTTGGATGGTGTTCCGACAGACAAGACAGCAGACAAAAGATTCTGGGATCTATCAGCTTGAAACAATCAGTGGAGAGTTGGAAAGCACGATTAATGATGCTGAGAATCTTACTATGGAGCTTGCGATTGCATCGAGAGAGTATATCGATGACACAGAGGCCCTTGAAACATTTATATACAATAAAAAAGCCGAGCTTCTTGATGGGGGTACCGGTGCATTTAATATATTCATTGTCAGTAATGATTTTGTGATTATACCGGATTTTGATATTCCGGAAGATTTTGTGGCAACCCAGCGCGTGTGGTATACAGGAGCCATAAAAAGTGGGGGAGAAACATATGTGACACCTCCTTATCAGGATGCAATGACAGGGGATATCTGTTATACAGTGTCTGTCATGCTGGGAGATGGGGAGACCGTTCTGGGTGTTGACTATACGATGGAAAATATACAGGCACATATTGCACAGATGTATGAAACTGGTTCCCGTAACGCAGTGATTGTTACGGATGAGGGCGTCATTGCCGGGTGTTCCGATGAGTCACTGCTTGGGAAGAAACTGGTCAGTGCCCTGCCTGATTATGCTGGCATATGGTCTTTGTCAAAAAGATCGAGTGATGTTGCCACTGCAAGAATTAAATCAGACTTTCTGTATGAGAATCTATTTGCCACAAAATCCGGAAACGGATGGTATCTGATTGTCAGCGAAAGTGATTGGAATTTATACAAGAATTCTTATATTCAGCTTATGGTAACGTTACTGCTTTCACTCGCATTGTTTATTATCATTATCATACTCTATTGGTTTGCACTAAAAAGCCAGAAGAAGGCGGAGGGAGCACTCGCCTCCAAGGAAGAATTTTTAAACGGCATTACAGGAGAACTCCAGGAACCGATTTCCCGGATTTTGGAGAGCTCCAGCAAAGAGAATGTTGGAAATACAGTTGAATATGATGCAGCAATGTCACGTATCCATGCTGCAGGTGAAAAACTTTCCGAAATGATTGGACAGATTATGTCCTATTCCAGCATTGTACGAACAGAAAAGAAAAACAATCTGAAAGAAAAATCAGGCAGAAGCAAGGGAATGAACAAGCATTTCAGGTCTATGATTCTTGCGTTTATGTGTCTGGTTATGCTGATCAGCCTCTATACGAATATTTCAGCTACGTTTCGATGGGGAAAAGTATTGATGCAGAGAGAGGCAGAAAAGTATGAATTTCAGCTTTCAGAATGGATTAATACACAAAAGAGTATTCTGGATATGTTTGTCAGTGTGATTTCCACACATCCGGAAATGCTGGATGATTATGAGGGGACAGTGGATTATTTAAATCGTATCACGGTGCAGTATCCTGAAATTTCCGTTACTTATATGACGAATCCGAATCTGGAACACACAGTATATATGAATAACGGATGGCAACCGGATCCGGACTGGCATGTGGAGGAGCGTCAGTGGTATATAGACACGCTGGAGTCTGAAACAGGATGGAGTATCTCAGCACCTTATTATGATGAACAGACCGGTGGTTATTGCGTAACGATTTCAGAGAGAGTATATGATGCCGAAACAGGAGAATTTCTTGGGAATTTTGGAATAGACTTTTTTATGGATAAGTTAGTGGATATCCTTGGAGACAGTTACTCTGACAGCGGATATGCATTTTTAGTGGACACGGAAGGAGATATCATCAATCATCCATATGGAAGTTATCAGATGTCTCAGGATGGCAAAAAAAATGTATCTGAGCTGCCGTATGGCGAAATCAAAGCGGATGGACAGAGTACCCATATATTTAAGGATTATGATGGAAGCTTAAGAATTCTTATAGCAGCTAGAAATGATGCTTCCGATTTTATGGTCTATGTGGTATTGGGAATCTGGACGATTTACAAGAGAGTTCTTGTATATGGACTTATTTGTCTTGTTACGTTCCTTGCGTGTATGATTTTAGTTTATCGTCTGCTGTCTGATCTGATTCGCTGGCAGGATGAGACGAACCGTCAAATGAAGGATGCTGCCGATGCCGCCATTGCTGCAGGAAAGGCAAAGAGCCAGTTTCTTGCACAGATGTCCCATGAGATACGAACACCGATTAATGCAGTACTTGGAATGAATGAAATGATTCTGAGGGAATCTTCTGATGAGAATATTCTGGATTATGCAGGAAATATACAGGCTGCCGGAAGAACACTTCTTTCCATCATAAACGGTATTTTGGATTTTTCTAAGATTGAGGATGGAAAAATGGAGATTATACCGGTTCGATATGATATAGCATCCATGATTAATAATCTGGTTAATTCTATTGCAGAGAGGGCAAAAGATAAATCTTTAGCCTTTATTGTAGATGTGGATGAAAAACTGCCGTCTGTTCTGTATGGAGATGATGTGCGTATTACCCAGGTGATCATGAACCTGCTGACAAATGCGGTAAAATATACGGAAGAAGGAACAGTTACCTTATCAGTCAAAGAAGGTCAACGGAACACAGATTCTGTATATCTTGACGTGCAGGTGAAAGATACCGGTATCGGCATAAAGGAAGAGGATATGGGTAGGCTTTTTGAATCCTTTGAGAGACTGGAAGAGAAGCGAAACCGGGACATTGAGGGTACGGGACTTGGAATGTCTATTGTCACTAAGCTTCTGACAATGATGGGAAGTGAACTTCACGTGGAAAGTGTATATGGTGTCGGTTCCGTATTCTCATTCCGTTTAAAACAGTACATTATAAATGCACAGCCAATTGGTGATTACGCAACAAGGCTTGAGAAGAGCAAGAGACAGTCGGAAAATACCACACATCTATATGCACCTGGGGCAAAGATTCTTGTGGTTGATGATAATGAGATGAATCGAAAAGTGGCTAAAAATCTGATGAAGCTCAATGGAATTGTGCCAGATCAGGCATCTTCAGGTATGGAAGCGATTGAAATGATTAGGGAAAATACTTACGATATCGTATTTCTGGATCATATGATGCCGAAGATGGATGGGATTGAGACATTAGCCAGGATAAAAGAAGAGCATCTTATCGCAGATGGAACCACGATGATTGCTCTTACGGCAAATGCTGTGGTTGGAGCAAAGGAAGCCTATTTGCAGGCTGGATTTGATGACTATCTGTCAAAGCCGATAGAGGTGGACAGGCTTGAGGAGAAGCTTTCGAAGTATCTACCTAAGGATGTCGTGTCCTGGTATGCAAAGGAAAGTGAAAACAAGAAAATTGAGACTGAAGTGTTGGGTGAACCAGCAGATGAGTATTCAGATGAGGAAATATTAGAATTTGAGCCGATTAGCGCAGCGGATGATGAAATATTTGAGGTTGAAGCGATAGATGCAGGTGAAATGATTCAAAAAATAAAAGCAATCGGACTTTCGGTCGATGATGGATTGCTCTATTGCGGCGGTGATCAGGATTTTTATTTAGATATGCTGAAGGATTATGTGGCGGAATATGAAGAAAAGACACAGGAATTGAGCAGACTTTACGAGAAAAAGAACTGGCATGAGTATCAGACTCTGGTACATGCCCTGAAAAGTACATCTAAAACAATTGGAGCTACTGTTATATTTGAACAGTCAAGGAGCCTTGAGGAGGCATCCGGAAATGCAGATGATGACTTTATCGAGAAGCATCATCCAAAACTTATGACTGAATATAAAGAGATTACAGATAAAATTGCTGCGATTGTTAAAAAAGAGAAATAACAGGAGGAAAAAGAAATGGCTGATTGGATAATTGTCGTAGATGATGATACTTCAAATCTAAAAATGGCGGGTCATATCCTGAGTAGAAACAATATGAGGGTAACGGCATTGAAGTCCGGACAGGCGCTACTGGACTTTTTGAAAAATAATGAATCTCCGGATTTGATTTTACTGGATCTTAAAATGCCGGGTATGGATGGCTTCGAGACATTAGAGAAGCTTCGCCAACAGGAGCAGGGGAATGATGAAATACCTGTTATTTTTCTGACCGCGGATGAAGATCAGGAATCCGAGAAGAAGGGACTTTCTCTCGGCGCAATGGATTTTATCAAAAAACCTTTTGTGCCGCAGGTTTTGATGCTGAGAATCCGACATATAATTGATTTGATTCGTTTACAGAGGAATCTCTCTCAGGAAGTCGAAAGAAAGACGGAAGAAAATGAGAAGCTTTTTATTCATGTGGTTCATTCCCTGGCAGATGCAATTGATGCGAAAGATACTTATACGAATGGTCATTCCGGACGTGTAGCTATGTATTCCAGAGAAATTGCAAAACGATATGGATATTCAGAAAAAGCACAGAGCGATATCTATATGATGGGACTTTTACATGATGTAGGTAAAATCGGTGTGCCGGATGCGGTAATTAACAAACCGACCAAGTTAACGGACGAAGAATATGAAATGATTAAGAGTCATCCGGTTATGGGTGCACGGATTTTGAAAAATATCAAAGAAATGCCTTCCCTTGCCACCGGTGCAAGGTGGCATCATGAGAGGTATGGCGGGGGCGGTTACCCGGATGGATTAGTCGGTGACAATATTCCGGAGGAAGCAAGGATTATTGCTGTGGCGGATGCTTACGATGCCATGAGCAGCAGGAGAAGTTATCGAGATGTGCTTCCGCAGGAAGTTGTTCGCAGAGAAATTGAAAAAGGAAAAGGTACGCAGTTTGCACCACAGTTTGCGGATATTATGCTTGCTATGATTGATGAAGATACCGAATATAAAATGAGAGAGGAATAAAAGGAGATACTGTAACGGCAGTGACGGAACGGAGAAACGGAAGAGCGTTATAAAAGGAGCAATTATGAAATTAAAAAAGAATTATGAGATTTGTATATTTATTGTGGGGTGCATTCTTATAAATTATATAGGAAAAGTACTGGCGGATACTTTAGTCCTGCCAGTCTGGCTCGATTCTGTTGGTACGGTTTTTGCTGCATATATGTTTGGGCCGGTATGCGGTGCTATTGTGGGCGCAACAGTAAATATTATCTTAAGCCTGCATTCTCAGGTAACTTTGTTTTATGGATTGACCAATATTATGGTTGGTGTTACAGTTGGCATTTGTGCTAAGAAGGGTTTTTTCAAAAATATCTTTGGAGTGTTGTCAACGGCTTTTCTGGTGACGATTCTTTCTGTTGTGATATCTACGCCATTAAACTATATTTTGTCGGACGGATCTACCGGAAATATATGGGGAGATGGGATAGCAGGGTTGTTGCAGGAACTGGGCTGTAATAAAACACTGAGTAATATAGCAGGGGAATTATATCTGGATTTTTTGGATAAGGTAATAACTATGCTGCTGTTATTTGCAGCGATACAGATTTTCCGCAAAAAAAAGCTTTTCCCGGTTTTACTTCTGATACTTTTTCCTGCTATTTTAATGCCATGTAATACGGCTTATGCAGAGGAAACATCCTATGATTTTCAAAGATATATTCAGACGATTTATAACGGAGAGAATGGACTGACGGGTGGTATGTCAAATGATATAGCCCAGACAAAGGATGGTGTTTTATGGATTGGGACATATAACGGATTATATTGTTATAGCGGAAGTACTTTTCAATGGATGAATGGATTCGAATCTGTTAAAACAGTAAATTGTCTTTATACAGATGAGGCCGGAAGGCTTTGGATTGGCACCAATGATAACGGATTATCCATATGTATTAATCAGAATATTTCAAATGTGGTCAACAGGGAGAATGGACTTTCCTCAAATTCAGTACGTTGTATTACGGAAAATTCAGATGGATACTACTATGTGGGAACAACTGACAGTCTTGTTATTATGATGCTATCCGGTGGATTGAAAGTATGTGATACAATACCTGAGATAGTATATGCTGAAAGTATTTGTGCTGATCAGAATGGAAATGTTGCGGTTGTTACGAATGAAGGCGGATTTTATCTTGTTCACGGGACGGAAATAATTGCACAGAAGACGCTGGACGGAGAGAGGGGTTCTTATAACTGTTGTGTTTTTGATGAGACAGGAAAGCTATATGTGGGAACTTCAGAAAATATAATTGAGATTTATCAGATCTCAGAAGGTAATCTAAAGAAAGTGTCCTCTGTTGAATGTGAAAATCTTGTGGGAATTAATTCACTGAATCTTGAGGAAGATAACATGATGTTTATCTGTGCAGATAACGGAGTGGGATATCTGAATAAAGAAGGAAATTGTTGTTCCATAGATACCGGTAGTTTTAACAGTTCCATTGACCATATGCTCGTGGATTATCAGGGGAATTTATGGTTTACGTCTTCCAGACTTGGGTTGCTCCGCCTGTGTCCGTCAGTTTTTTCTGAAATTTATAAAAAAGCTGGATTGCCGGAAAATGTTGTGAACACTGTCATTAAATGGAAGGGATGTCTGTATTTCGGAACAGATAGTGGACTCGATGTTGTGACTGAGAATTATACCGCACGGATGGAAGATCCCATTGCGGAACTGTTGGAAGGTGTCAGAATCCGCTGTTTAATGGTGGATTCTAAGAATCATTTATGGATCTGTACTTCCAGTAAGGGAATTTGGGAGATAACAGAAGATGGAAATATAGAAATTTATGACAGCAAAAAAGGCACCCTTGGGGACAAGTTCCGCTCTGTAATAGAAATGAAAGATGGAACTGTTGCAGTTGCCGGAGATTCCGGGATTACTTTTATCAAAGATGGAAAGGTATATGATACCACCGGTTTTTCAAAGGGACTTAGTAATCCGAAAGTTCTGACCTTGTATGAGAGGGAGGATGGAAGTATCCTGGCAGGAACAGATGGCAATGGAATTGCAGTGATAAAGGATGGAAAAATATTGGATACACTGGATCAGACGGATGGATTAAGTTCAGAGATTATTCTCAGAATCATCTCAGATTCTGATGGCAGTGGATTGTTTATCGTGACAGCAAATGGGTTGTGTTATATGAGTGAGGAAGGTCGTATCCGAAATTTAGATAATTTTCCATATTATAACAATTATGATCTGATCGAGGGAAAAAATGGTGAATTGTTTGTGTTGAGTTCGGCGGGTATTTATGTTGTGGACAAGTCAGATTTGCTTAAGGGAAAGAAAGTAAAATATGAGCTTCTAAATTCTGCAAAAGGTTTGCGGATAGGACTTACTCCAAACTCATGGAATTATATTGATGAAGAGGATAATCTGTATTTATCAGGGGATAGGGGAGTCGTCTGTATGAATCTGAATCAATATGATATTACAGAAAGATCATACCGTATGCTGCTGAAAGAGATAGAGGTGGATGGAGAAAGTTATCCGGTGGAAAAAGGGGAAGCAACCAGTATACCGAGAGGAGCAAACAAAATTGAAATTATGCCGGAGATAGTAAATTATTCCATCAATGATCCGGATATCAGTGTTTATCTGGAGGGATTTGATAAGGAAGCTAAAATAATGCCTCAGAGCGAAATGACACGTGTTGTGTATACAAATCTGCCATCAGGAACATATACCTTTCATCTTGCTGTTCTTGATAGTAAGACAGGCAGTGTGATTGCGGAAAATACATATCGGATTATTAAGGAAAAAGAGATCTATGATAACTGGTGGTTCCGGTTATATGCAGGAGTTGTGGCTATGATTATGATTTCGTATCTTACATGGCTGTTCGTCAGAACACAGATACAGAAAACTCTCCGTATGCAGAAAATGGAACTGGAGTGGACAAAGAGCCAGCTGCAGATGGGGAATGAAACGATTCTGACGATTGCCAAGACCGTAGATGCAAAGGATGAGAATACCAGCCAGCATTCTGTAAGGGTATCTGAATATTCTGTCTTGATTGCGAAAAAGCTGGGATACAGTGAAGAGGCATGTGAGGAATTAAAAAAGATAGCAATCCTTCATGATATTGGTAAGATTGGAATACCGGATCGCGTATTGAATAAGCCGGCCCGCCTTACAGATGAGGAGTACGAGATTATGAAATCCCATGTGCAAAGGGGAGCAGAGATACTCAAGAACTTCACATTGATTGATCATGTGGCAGAGGGGGCACTTTACCATCATGAGAGATATGATGGCACTGGATATCTCCACGGTTTAAAGGGAGAAGAAATTCCTTTGAATGCAAGAATTATAGGGATTGCTGATGCATTTGATGCCATGACAGCCAATCGTGTTTACCGCAAGAAACTGAATATGGAGTATGTACTGGAAGAATTGAAAAGAGGCAAGGGAACTCAGTTCGATCCAAAACTGGTAGATATTATGCTGGAGCTGATTGAGGATGGCACGATTGATGTAAGACGGATATACGAGGAAGAGAGCAGTGAGGAGTGTACAAATGAAGTCTGAAATGAAACGAATTTATGGAATTACTTTAATCAGTGCAATTGCGGTGATTATCGTCGCATTTGCCATACACTATTTCACACATGGCAGGGAACTTGAGAAAACAATTAAGGCAGGTTTTGTTTATGTGGGAGATGCCAGTACCGGTTATACAAATAATTTTGTAAAAGTACAGGCTGCAATCGAAAAAAAGTATGATGGAAGTGTAGAAACAATTGCAAAATATAATGTTCCGGAGGAAGAAGTGGAAGGTGCCTTAAAGGAACTGGTAGAGGAAGGCTGTGAGCTGATATTTACAGCAAGTTATGGTTATGGAGAGAAGACGAAGGAATTTGCCGAGATTCATCCGGAAATTCAGTTTTGCCAGGCTACGTGCGACAACGCAAATGAGGACCCTGTTTTAAGCAATTATCATACCTTCATGGGGAATATCTATCAGGGCAGATATATTTCCGGTGTCGTAGCAGGAATGAAGCTTAAAGAACTGATTGATGATGGGAAAATCGCACCGGAACAGGCCCAAATTGGGTATGTGGGAGCATATCCTTTCGCAGAAGTTATTTCGGGTTATACTGCATTCTTTCTGGGAATCAGATCGGTGGTACCGGAGGCTGTCATGACAGTAAAGTATACAAATACATGGGGAGACTATCATTTGGAAAAGGAATGTGCAAAAGAGCTGATTGAGGAAGGGTGTGTGATTATATCCCAACATTCAGATACAATGGGACCGGCAGTAGCCTGTGAGGAGACTGACAGGTCACAGGAAGTGTATTATGTCAGTTATAATGAGAGTATGGCAGATATTGCACCTACGACTTATCTGACCGGTTCCAAGATAAATTGGGAGCCATATATGATGAAAGCCGTGGAGGCAGTGCTTTCAGGTAAGGATATTGAAAAATGTGTCAAAGGAAATGTAAATGGAAATGATGTGGGAGCAGGATTTGAAAATGGATGGGTACAGATGCTGGAAATAAATGAGTTTGTAGCTGCGAAGGGAACACAGGAACGGGTGGAGAAACTGATTCTTGAATTTAAGCAGAACAGGGTTCATGTGTTTCAGGGTGACTATATAGGAATGAATCCGGATGATCCGTCAGATACCATTGATTTGAAAGAAGAATATCTGGAAAATGAGAAGTCTTCTGCACCAACGTTTCATTACATCCTGAAAGATGTCATTACAATAGAATAATATGATTCTTTTTGATTGGGCTATAGTTTAAAACTATAGCCAAATCAAAGTTTTAGATATAACCCAATTACTTGACAAAGTTTTTTTGTGTGATATAATCTGACACATACAATTCATATAAAACATATAGGAAATGTATAAAACTATTAAAGTTTAGGAGGAAAGAGTCATGAGATTTGAAAATAAGACAGTATCAAGAATGGAAATGTGTTGTTGTTGTTTTGAAGCTGTGTGTATGAACATGGCTGATTTACCTATGCATTATGAAACCTGATCTATGTTATAATCATATGATATCTGGCAGGTGACATAATGTTACCTGCTTTTATTTGTTTTACCCAAAAGAGTGTCGATGACACTTTCTTATTTGAAATTGGAGGATAAAAAAATGCCGATTATTAAAGCACCGGAAAATTACATCAATGAGCCTGATATTATAAAGAAAGCAGGAGAATACATTAAAAAATATGGAAGGAACGCTCTTGTGACAGGAAGTAAAACAGCACTTAAGGCTTCAGCGGGCAGTAGATGATCCATATCCGACAAAATTATAAAAGAAAAAAATTGACCATTGGGTTAAATTAAGGTATGCTTAATATAACTCGGTGGTTATTTTTTTATATAATGAACAAAACATAAGAGATTGAAAGAGGTAATAGAATGAACGATTGGATTTTGGTGGTTGATGATGATACATCAAATCTTAAAATGGCGAGTCATATACTGAATGCAGAGAAAATGCGTGTGAGTTGCATGAAATCTGGAGAGGATACAATTAAATTTCTGCAGGAGACCAGACCAGACCTTATTCTTCTGGATATTCATATGCCTGGAATGGATGGTTTTGAAACGATTGCTGCCCTGCGTGAAAAGAAAGAAACAGCAGATGAAAATACGAATTATGAGATGAAAGAAAAGTAGGTGGAAGATATGAAGTATGAACAGGAGAAACAGCGGGCAACACATCTTGCGATATTGCTCTGCAATACAATTTTGATATTGGCATTAATTGGAGAATCCCTTCTTCTTGGATGGGATACAGGAGCTGTTTTATTGCTCTTGTTCGGAATTGTTGCAAGCTGGGGACTTCATGTTACAGAGAAAATTCCGGAATCAACAAGGATCTGGCTGTATTTTACTCTCACAATGCTGTCATTTTTCTTTTATGGTATCCATGAAACCAGCATCTATGACTTGGCTCCTATGATGATAGTAATTATTATTATATTTTCAGCAACAGAAATGTTCAGTATGATTAATCTTTGTGTGATTATATATTTCCTTACAATGATTTATGACTTTATAGTTGTTGTGGACAGTTCTATGGATATGAGCTCTCTTACCATATCGAGAACCGTTCTTCATCTGGCACTTGTCTTTATGGCAGGACAACTGGTGAAGAGTGTGATGCAAAGGCAGAAGAAGGAAAGAAAAAACATGGATGGGAGAATTCTTGAGCTGGAAGAGACAAACCGGAGAACAGAGGATTTTATGGCAAATGTCTCCCATGAACTTCGAACACCTATCAATGCTGTGACGGGAATCACGGCAGTTATGTTGAAAAATGAAGATAATACAGATAAAAAGAAGGATATTCTTTCGATACAGATGGCGGGGTACCGCCTGTTCGGCCAGATTGAGGATATTCTTGATTATACAGAAATTGATACGGGAAAAATCGTAGTCAGTGAAGAATCTTATATGATTTCATCTATTGTGAATGATATCATTAACGGAAACAGACTGCAGGAGAAGGAAGATTTGCCGGAACTGATTTTTGATATAGATGCGGGTATACCTGCTGTCCTTCTGGGAGATGGAAAGAAAATCAAGAAAATCATAAAGCATCTGATGGATAATGCCATCAAGTTTACGAAAAAAGGCGGAGTCTATGTAAGAATTTATGCCTTGCCTAAGCCCTACGGCATAAATCTGTGTATCCAGATAAGTGATACAGGTATAGGAATTGGAAGCGAAGAACTTGCGAAAATCAGAAAGAGGTTTTACCAGTCTAATGGGGGAAGAAACCGCAGAGCAGGAGGACTTGGTTTAGGACTTTCGATTGTGTATGGAATGGTCAATGCAATGAATGGTTTTATACAGATGGAAAGCACCGTGGGAAAAGGTACTACCGTTTCGGTCAGCATTCCACAAAAGGTAGTGGATGATGCTCCCGGCATGGAGGTATCGAATCAGAATCTGTGTCTGGCTGTTTATTTAAAACCGGAAAAATATGAAGTTCCGGAGGTAAGAAATTACTACAACGAAATGATTTCCCATATGGTTCAGGGACTGGATATTACACTGCACAGAGTTTCAAACAGAGATGAACTTGAAAGAATGATTTCCATGTATCAGATGACGCACCTTTTCATTGCAAAAGAAGAATATGAAGAAAATGCCTCTTATCTGGAGGAGTTGAGCAGAAATACGGAGGTTATCGTTGTGGCAGACAGTTGCTTTGTACTGCCACAGGGAAGCAGGATGAAGTTGCTGAAAAAGCCGTTCTACTGTCTCCCGATTACGAACATATTGAATAACGGCGCATCAGAAAATCAGGAATCCTATAAGGAAAAACGTATGATTTGTCCTGGAGTCCGGGTGCTTGTCGTGGATGATGAGGCTATGAACCTGATGGTTGCAGAGGGGATATTTAAAGATTATCAGATGAATGTAACAACAGCGGAAAGTGGAAAAAAAGCTATTGAACTATGCGAACAGGAAGATTATGATTTGATTTTCCTGGATCACATGATGCCGGAAATGGACGGCGTGGAAACACTAAAAATACTTCGTAAAATGTATGCAGATTCAAGCAGAGTGCTGACGGTTATTGCTTTTACCGCAAATGCTGTCAGCGGTGCCAGGGAAATGTTTTTGCGGGAAGGATTTGATGAGTTTGTTTCTAAGCCGATAGAACCTATGGAAATGGAACGTGTGCTGAGAAAGTTGTTACCGAAATCATCCATTTCGTATGTAGATAAAGATTTAAAAAATGTGGTGTGTATACAGAAACAAGAGACTGAGGAACTGAATTGGGAAAAAAAATTAGAGAGAGCAGGTATTCATACACGTACCGGCCTTCAATACTGTTGCAATGATAAGGGATTTTATGAGGAGTTGCTGAAGAGTTTTGTCAGGGATGCTGCCCGGAAGGAGAAAGAAATCCATAATTTCTATCAACAGGAAGATTATGAGAATTACTGTATTCTGGTTCATGCATTGAAGAGTACTGCAAAGACCATCGGAGCAGATGCATTGTCAGAAAATGCAAAAGAATCGGAGATGGCTGCCAAAAATCATGATGCAGGATATATCAGGGAACATCATGGAGAACTTCTTGAACAGTATCGTGAGGTGGTACAGCGTATCAGGGAAGTGCTGAATTGTGGTGAAAAGTCTGATGTGCAGGTGGCGCAGGAAGAGGGATCAGAGATATCAAGAGAAGAACTGATTCAACGATTCATACAATTAAAGGAAGGATTAGAAACCTATGAGGCAGACAAGGCAGAATCTCTGCTCTCAGAAATGAGTGGAGTGGTATATGGAGGAGTAGCGGTCAGTGAACTTCTTTATGATGTACAACAGGATGTGGATGATTTTGAGTTTGGTGCAGCTTCTGAGAAGGTGGAAATTCTCATCAGAAACATGGAAGGCGGTGAAATGTAATGAATCCAAAGAAATATATCCAGGCAATAGGAGATTGTAATAGAAGTCGTCAGGAGCGCATGTACCGGTTGATGGTAATGCTGGGATTAATCGGTCTGGCGGTAGGAATTTTATCAGGGGCTTTGGCGGGAGAAAATATAAGTAATCTTGTTGCAATATCAATTGCCTTTATTGTCCTTTCGGGAATTACATATTTTACCATCCGTTTCCATAAAATACAGTTAGGCGCAGTGCTTATAGCATTTTCAATCATTTTCATTGTACTTCCGTTTAATTTCCTGACAAGTGGAGGAATCTATGGTGGTGGTCCTATCTGGTTTATGTTCGGAGTAGTATTTGTATGTCTCGTTGTGGAGAAAAAAATTAAATATTTTTTGATTGCCAGCAGTTTTTTATTGGGAGCAGTCTGTTATTATATTTCATATTTTTATCCGGAACTGGTGGTCCAGCATACACTTCAAATTGCATATATTGATTCTTTTGCAACATTAATGATTGTGACCATAATGGTCTGTGGAATGATTTTATTTCAGAATGCAATCTTTCGTTCAGAGAATGAAACGACACAGAAACAAAAAAAGGAAATTGAAGAATTGAATCAGATGCAGAATCGGTTCTTTTCCAGCATGAGTCATGAAATCAGAACACCGATTAATACCATTATCGGTCTGAATGAGATGATTCTGCGTGAGGATGTGTCAGAAGAGGTGGCAATTGATGCCCAAAATATTCAAAGTGCCAGTAAAATGCTTCTCACACTGATCAATGATATATTAGATATGTCAAAAATTGAATCCGGAAAGATGGATATTGTACCCACTGCCTATGATGTGGGGGCTATGTTGTCGGATATTGTGAATATGATCTGGATCCGAGCCAGGGAAAAAGGTCTGGAATTTCATATCGATGTGGATCAGACCATGCCTTCACGGCTATTTGGTGACGAAGTAAGGATTAAGCAGATTTTGATTAATGTGCTGAATAATGCGGTGAAATATACATCTGAAGGTTCGGTCACACTGTTGATTCAGTGCGAGAGGCTGGAGAATGGATGTGCGCAGATCTCTTATTCCGTAACAGACACAGGCATAGGAATAAAAAAGGAGAACATTCCTTATCTTTTCAGCGCATTTAAAAGAGTAGACGAAGAAAACAACCGTTATATTGAAGGAACAGGGTTGGGACTTTCCATTGTAAAGCAACTGCTGGATCTTATGGGGGGTGACATTGCTGTAAACAGTGTCTACACAAAAGGCTCGACATTTGTGATTACATTACCCCAAAAGGTTGTGGGCGAAGCCCAGATCGGAAAACTGGATCTGGAAACGCGGCATGCATTGAATGTGAGAGAACATTATAAACAAAGCTTTGAAGCTCCAAAGGCCCGTATACTGATTGTTGATGATAATGAGATTAATCTTATGGTTGCAGAAAAACTTCTGCGGGATACAAAGGTGCAAATTGATACAGTTACCAGCGGAGCCGAATGTCTGGCAGAAACACTTCAGAACCGGTACGATGTTATTCTGATGGATCATCTCATGCCTGTCATGGATGGTATCGAATGTCTGCATGCAATCCGGACACAGACAGGCGGATTGAATCAAAGTACGCCGGTTGTTATTCTCACTGCAAATGCAGGTGGTGATAATCAGGCTTTGTATCGAAGAGAAGGGTTTAATGGGTATCTTTTGAAACCGGTCAGCGGTGTACAGTTAGAAACAGAACTTTTAAGACATCTTCCGAAAGAACTTGTAAGGACTATGAATACAGAAGGTTCAGTTGGTGTGGTAGAAACTCCTGTTCTTGAATATAAGAAAAAACAGCCGGTTATAATCTCCACGGATAGCACCAGTGATCTTCCAAAGCATCTTGTACAGAAATATCAAATTGCTGTCATATCATATCTGGTAAAAACAGAAAGAGGCGAATTTTTAGATGGAGTGGAAACTGAGACAGATGGAATTCTCGCTTACATTGCAGAGAGAGGGGGAAATGCCTGCTCGGAGCCTCCGAAGGTGGAAGACTATGAAAAGTTTTTTGCAGATCAGCTTATTAAGGCACAAAACATTATTCACATATCATTTGCCAAAAATGCCAGTAAAGGCTACGAAAATGCTCTGGAAGCATCAAAGACATTTGATAATGTTGTGGTGATTGATTCCGGATGTTTGTCAAGCAGCATGGGACTTATGGCTCTATATGCAGCGGAGTATGCCGCACATGGAATGACATCTGATGCCATTGTAAAAGAAATGGAGTCTGTAAAAAAACTAGTCCAAACCAGTTTTATTGTATCTGATACGGAATATCTGGCAAGGTCAGGAAGAGTACCATCTAAAATACATTCGTTATGCAAGGCATGTATGATTCATCCGGTCATTATTCTTAAGGACAGCAGCATGAAGGTAGGATCCTTGAGAATCGGAACAAGAGATTATGCATGGAAAAAATATATTTCGTCAGCATTGAATGTCCGGGGTGAGATTGATAAAAAAACATTGTTCATTACATATGCTGGATTGACAGAAATAGAGTTAGAAGAAATTAAAGAGCAGGTAGAACATATCGTTACTTTTGAACATATTTTCTTCCAGAAAGCGTCTCCGGCTATAGCAACTAATTGCGGACCGGGTACCTTTGGTTTACTATTTATGATGAAAACTGATTGAATGGAATGAGAGGTGTTTACATGAAAAGGCATTATAAAAAAATCAGTGTTGTTTTACTTGCAGCAACCATATTGTTGCTGCTGGCAGGATGTGGAAAGAATAAGGGGGAAGAAGATTCTGTACTGAAAGAGGGACAGTCAGATGTGGAATATATACAATCAAAAGGAACACTTCTGGTTGGTGTCACAGATTTTGCACCGCTGGATTATCATGACGGCAATCAATGGACAGGTTTCGATGCGGAGCTGGCAGAAGCATTTGCCCAAAGCCTTGGTGTTAAATTAAAACTGGTGGAAATTGACTGGGATAAGAAGACGGAACTTCTTAAGAAAGGAAGTATAGACTGTATCTGGAATGGAATGACCATGTCAGAGGAGCTGCAGGAGACAATTTCATGTTCGGATCCATATCTGTCGAATGCTCAGGTGGTTGTGTTGAGAGAAGGAGAGACAGATAAATATAGTACGGCAAAAGACTGCCAGCATTTGTTGTTTGCAGTGGAGGCCGGTTCTACAGGCCAGTCACTGCTGAAGGAAATGAAATACCGCTATACTTCTTTTTCTACCCAAAAGGAAGCTTTACAGAGTGTCAGTGAAAAGAAAGCGGATGCTGCAGTAACAGATATTATTATGGCGGCATATTATACCGGAGCTGGACAGGAGTTTGATGATCTGGGATTTTCCATTTCCCTGAACAATGAAAAAATTTGCGTAGGATGTCGGAAGAATTCTGATCTGACAGAAAAAATAAACGAGTTCCTGAATGCAGCATATGAAGATGGAACCATAAGTTCACTGGCAGAACAATACGGAATCAGTAATGCTGTTTTGGAATAAGGTTTGGAGGAAAATGTATATGAAACGAGAAATAGTAGGATGTTTAATGGCAGGGCTGTTTATCATTAGCAACCTGACAGGGTGTGTGAAAAATACTTCAGAGCCGGATGATTATGTGACAAACGATGGTTATGAGTCATTGTCAGCGGGTACAGACAAGAGTGAAACGGACACATCGGATTCAATTCGTAAAGAGGACATAAAAGTGGGAGTTTTGTATATATCTGATCCCGCGGAGGGAAGCGGATATTCTTATACCCATGATCTTGGAATACTTGGCATGCAGAGCAATCTGGGCTTAAGAGATGACCAGATTGAGCGAAAAATTGTGGATGATGCGGATGCAGAGGCAACAGAGGCTGCCATTGAGGAGTGTATTTCAGATGGATGTAAAATAATCTTTACTACAAGCTGGGGATACATGGAGACTACAGCGGAGATGGCAGAGAAATATCCGGATGTATATTTTTCCCACGGTACAGGATATATGTCGAATGATACGAACTTTAATAATTATTTTGGACGAATCTATCAGCCGAGATATCTGAGTGGAATTGTGGCAGGAATGAATACGAAGAGCAATAAAATCGGTTATGTGGCAGCAATGGATACCAGCAGTTCAGAAGTAACGGGTGGAATCGATGCTTTTGCCATTGGGGTAGCATCGGTAAATCCGGATGCGAAGATATATGTGGTTGTTACTAATAGCTGGTATGATCCAGAAAAAGAGGAAGAGGCAGCAAGAACACTGTTAGATATGGGGTGTGATGTGATGGCACAGCACTGTGATACACCATATCCAATGACATTAGCTCAGGAATACGGTGTATATGGAATCGGATATAATTCAGATATGAGTAAGGAAGTTCCGGAAGCGTGCCTGTGCAGTGTAATCTGGAACTGGAGTGCTTATTATACGGCAGCAGTAGATTCCATCATCGAGGGTACCTGGAGCAGTGAGAATTATTACGGAGGAATGAGCGAAGGATTGGTGGAAATAACGGAGCTGGCTTCTTTTTGCGCAGAGGGAACACAAGAAAAAGTCTCAGAAGCATCTGAAGCTATTTTAAATGGAAGTAATAATGTTTTTGACGGAGAACTGAAAACAAATACAGGCGAAGTGATTGGAAGTGCAGGCACTACACTGGATGATGCAACAATCACCGGTGGAATCGACTGGTACTTTGAAAATGTAGTTCTTGTTGAGTAACAAAAAGGAGGAAGATGCAATGAGATTGACTATTCGTAAAAAAATGTTTTTATGTGCATTTCTGCCCATCAGCATTCTAGGAATTATCATCGTTATTTTGTCAGTAACGTCTTTAAAAACTTCTATTATTAATCAGGTAGAAAGTTCTTTGCGGGGGACAGCATCAGCAACATTGGCAGCTTATGATCAAAATTCCGGCTCTTACATAGTGGCGGCAAATGGAGATATCTGGAAAGGCGGATATAATATTTCCCGTTCGGAAAAATTGTTGGATACCATCAAGGAAAAATCCGGAATGGAAGTTACTTTTTTCTATGGAACCCAGAGAATTATGACATCTGTTATGGATGAAAGTGGGGAACGTATTCTTGGCAGCCCTGCGGGAGATAAAATTGCGGAAGAAGTTCTTAAAAATGGGCAGGAATATTTTAGTGAGAGTGTATCTGTTAATGGCGAAATGTATTATGGTTATTATGTTCCTGTATTCCAGAACGACGGAAGTACAGAGCCAATTGGTATGGTTTTTGCGGGAGTGAATAAAAATGAAACGCTGAGCAGTGTCTTAGGGATTGTGCTTTATATGATTATCATTGTTGTGGTGATTGCTCTGATTGGAATGGTTAGTGCCGGTTTGGTGGCAAATTCCATATCAAAAGTACTGAATGCTGAGATTGCCTGTGTAGAGGATGTGGCTACAGGAAATCTGAATGTATCGTTGGATCAGAGAGATATGAAGCGAAAGGATGAAGTGGGTGATTTGACAAGAGCCATCGGAAAGCTGCAGTCAGATTTGCGGAATATCATTGGTGGAATCAGTGAAAGTACGAATCGATTGATTGATGCTTCTGATACGTTGGAGCAGACAGCCCATCAAACCTTTGAAAATATGGATCATGTAATGCAGTCAGTAGATAAGATTACATCAGGGGCAATTTCACAGGCAGAAGATACCAGAAATGCATCGGAAAATATTACCCATATGGGAAATCTGATTATTGAAACAGGCAGTGAGGCGGCTACATTAAATGAAAGTGCTGATCATATGCTGTTAGCCAGCGATAAGACGAATACTACGATTGAAGAATTGAAGAGCAGTAGCAGGGAAGTAGGAAATACGGTTCATATGATTGCGGAATTGACGGAACAGACGAATGAATCGGCAAAGACAATCCGCCAGGCGGCAGGATTTATATCTGACATTGCAGAACAGACAAACCTCCTTTCCCTGAATGCAAGTATTGAAGCGGCAAGAGCAGGGGAAGCTGGAAAAGGTTTTGCAGTCGTGGCAGATGAAATTCAGAAACTGGCGGAACAGTCGAATGATGCCAGCAGCAGTATTGATCAAATCGTAAATACGCTGATTGCAAACGCAGAACATGTAGTAGATGCAATGCAGCAAATGCAGTCGGTAATTGATAAACAGAACCAGTATATTGTAAGTACGGAAGAATCTGTCGTTAAAGTCATGGGAGAAATCCATACGTCGATCCAAAGTATTAGGAGTATTGAGAGCAAGACACAGGAATTGGAACAGGCAAGAAAAGAAATGATCGGTATGATTGCTGGTTTATCCAATATAGCTGAAAGCAATGTGACAAATACACAGGAGACAAGCGGAGTCATTACGGATGTGTCAGAGCACTTCAGAGAAGTGGAACAGTCTGCGGCAAACTTAAGAGGAACAGCAGATGTTCTGGAACAGAATATACAGAATTTTAAAATGTAAGATACGTCAAATTAACGAAAAAAGGTTTGCATATTCCGGAAAAATTTGGTACAATTGTCTATAGTTGGTTTTGATAAAATACGGGAACGTGTTTAAGTGAATATAAGCTTTGAAATCGATATGACAGTTGTGGATTTTTGGAGGGAAAGAAGATGGAACATCCGGATTTATTTCAGTTTTCTCTGGACAATTCATTGGAGATTGTTATTATGTTCGATAACAATGGCAGGATTGTCTATGCTAATCAGTCGTCAAAAAAAATGCTGGAATATGATGAGGAAATATATGCAAATTCCATTGCAGATATTTTTCCTGGAGAATTCCAGATAAAGAATGACTTGTTTCAGTGCCTGCATTGTACACCGGGAATACTTTCAGATACAATGATTTATCGTAAAAATCGTACATGTTTTCCAGTAAAAATGAAGTTTTTTGTATATGAAAAAGATAACGAATCACAGACAATGTATATTTGCATGGCCAGTGACGCCTCTAATGAAAGTTTTCTGGAAAAGAAAGCCAATCATGCAGATCAGGAAGCTGAGGAAGCCATGAAGGTAAAAACCGAGTTCGTAGCAAATGTTACGCATGAGCTTCGCACGCCCGTTAATGGAATTTCCGGAAATATTAAGGAACTGATAGAGGTTGAAACAGATAAGAAAAAATTAAAACTTTTAAAGCTTGTAGAACGCGGATGCCGGGATATGAATGCTATTATTAATAATATTCTGGATTTCTCGAAGCTGGAAGCAGGGAAATTTACTCTGGAGCCAAGAGAGTTTCATTTTCGGAATATGATTGATTATGTAAAAGCAAACCATAGAAATAGAATTACTGAAAAAGGATTGGATTTTTCCATCATGGTATCTTCAGAGATACCAGAGTATATTATTGGTGATGAATTGCGTATTGTTCAGATTCTGAACAATCTGATATCCAATGCTTATAAATTTACATCGGTAGGCGGGATTCATGTGGAAGTGGTCAAGACGGCTCAATCAGGAAAAAGGATAGAGTTGTTTTTTATAGTAACAGATACCGGAATTGGTATTGCAAAGGCAGATCAGGATAAATTATTTCGGAGCTTTTCACAAGTGGATGCGTCCATATCCAGAAAATATGGAGGAACCGGATTGGGGCTTAATATCACCAAGCAGCTGGTAGAACTCATGAATGGCAATATTCATGTGGAAAGTATGGTTGGAAAAGGAACCATTTTTTCCTTTAATATCTGGACAGAAATTCCGGATAATGAATTTGCCGAGAATCATGACGAACCGGGAAGCGGGGATATGGCAAGCACTGCAGAACGGATACTGATACAGAAGCTTCAGGATATGTCAGAACATCAGGTTAGCGATAAGATTTGGATATATGGAGAACCGGAAAATAAGAAAGAGGTTGAGAAAAAAATGTCAAAGCTGATTCTCAGTATGGAGATGGAAAACTGGGAAAAAGCAGAGATGTTTTCTGAAACTGTAAAGCAATTGCTGGCAGATGCACCGAGAGAAGTAAAGAGTGCTGTATTGCGTTTAAAAATGGCAGTGCAAAAAGGGGATTACAAAAAATCGGTAGCTGCTTATGAAAACTTGAGAAACTTACTATGAATGACGGAGGGGTTTTATGGCATCTGATAAAAATAGTACGCATATTTTAATTGTTGATGATGTAGAAACGAATCGATTTGTATTGAGAGATATTATCATTGATATGGGATATCAGCCTGTATTAACAGAAAATGGCATGCAGGCGATGAAATTACTGCAGCATATCAGACCGCAATTGATTATTCTGGATGTTGCTATGCCGGAGATGGATGGATATGAGGTATGCAGAAGGATAAAAGAAGATACAAATCTGAGAGAAATCCCCATTATTTTTATTTCGGCATTTGATGACACCGAAGACATAGTGAAGGGATTTGCCCTGGGCGGGGATGATTATATCACGAAGCCATTTATTCCGGAAGTGGTAAAGGCAAGAATCAGTACACTTATGAAATTATACGAAGCCAATTATCGTATGCAGGAAATCAACCGGAAATTGCAGATTTCAATTAACGAACAGGTAAAGCGAGTGGAAAAAGAGCGCAGAAGTGTCTTGTATGCATTGATTAGGGTAGCAAGAGAAAATGCCTGTTATGATGAAGATTATATGGAGCGTTTGAGTTATAATTGCCGGATACTTGCGGAAGCGATGCAATTGTCAGAACAGTATGGGGATATCGTATCTGACAATTATGTGAATATGATAGAACTGGCGGCACCATTGTGTGATCTTGGTAATATGGCAATTCCGACAAATATTCTGCAAAAGCAGGGCAGTTTAAATTATGAAGAAAATAAAGTGATGCAGACGCATACAACGATCGGTGCAAGAATTTTACGGGATATCAGTGAAATTGGTAATGAAAATGATTTTGTCAGTATGGCGATTGAGATTGCAAATTATCATCATGAGAACTGGGATGGAAGTGGCTATCCGGAAGGAAAGAAGCAATATGAAATTCCTCTCTCGGCACAGATTGTATCTATTGCCAGTGCATATTGTGCGTTGACGGAAAATCGTACATATCGAGGAGCATTCGATAAAGAAAAAGCATTTGAAATTATGGAGAAGGATGCACAGAAGAAGTTTAATCCGGATATCTTTTGGATTCTGAAAAAGATATTCCGTCAGCTTCATTAAGTGCTGTCAGAATAACAGTATGGAAAAGAATATGACAGATGAAGAATTTTTGCAGATATATCATTTTTTGAAAAGTCGCTATGGAATTGATATGACACGCAAAAAGGAAATTGTACAGGGAAGACTGGAAAATTATATCAGGATTCACGGATTTGGCAGTTATCATGAATATATGAATGCCGTGCAAACAGATATTAGCGGAAATCTGGAACATGATTTGGTCAATATCATGACAACGAATCATACATTTTTTATGCGTGAATTTGAGCACTTTGATTTTTTGAGGCAGGTTGTACTACCGGAGTTGAGAAAAAAAGAGGCAGCAAAGAAGGATTTGTGTATTTGGTGCGGGGCGGCATCTACAGGACAGGAACCATATATGCTGGCCATGCTGTTAAAAGATTTCTTTGGCCTGGAACATGAAATATGGGATACGAAGGTGCTTGCTACAGATATTTCAACGCAGGTTTTGCAGTATGCTGCGGAAGGAAAATACGAGAAAGCACAGATAGAGAATCTTCCGGAGACATGGAAGCGTCGTTTTCTGCGTCCTATTGAAGGTGGGGCCTATTATGAAATAACCCGGGAAATCAAAGATGAAGTTTTATTTCGACAGTTTAACCTTATGGATGTGTTTCCGTTTAAAAGGAAAATGCATATTGTATTTTTAAGGAATGTAATGATTTATTTTGATAAGGAAACAAAAAGCCAGTTAATTCAGAAGGTATATGATGTGATGGAACCTGGAGGATATTTGTTTATCGGCAGAACAGAAACGATTGATAAAAGTGTTGTTCCGCTCAAAATGATCCAGCCGTCGATCTTCCAAAAATAGGAAAAGGAGAAAGAAAATGCGCAGGATAAGAGTTTTGGTAGTAGAAGATTCTGCTGTTTTTCGGGAACTTCTGGTGAGGGCATTGAATACAGATCCTGCTATTGAGATAGTGGCAACTGCAAGAGATCCATTTGAGGCAAGAGATGCAATTATTGCACACCGGCCAGATGTGATGACACTGGATTTGGAACTACCCAGGATGAGTGGAATTGAATTTTTACGAAAACTGATGCCGCAGTATCCACTGCCGGTAGTGGTTATCAGTTCTTTAAATGATAAAGTATTTGATGCTTTGAATGCCGGTGCAGTTGAGTTTGTGGCAAAACCCACTGGTGCAAATGCTGAGCAGCTGACAAATTTTATAAAAAATGAGCTGGCAGTGAAAATCAAAGTGGCATCTATTGCAAAAGTAAGCAGATGGAAGAAGTCTGCGATGGAAGTTCATAGTCAGACACTTACTGTGAATAATCAGGAGCTGATTGTAGCAATAGGTGCTTCGACTGGTGGTACAGAAGCGATAGCGGCTGTCATTAAAGAATTTGATACGGATATTCCAGGTGTAGTAGTTGTTCAGCATATGCCGGAAAATTTCACCAAAATGTATGCCGACAGACTGAATGATCAATGCCGTGTGGTGGTGAAAGAAGCAAAATCCGGAGATTTGGTTTTACCTGGTCAGGTACTGATTGCCCCAGGGGGATCTTCACATATGCAGGTTGTGAAGATCAATGGAACATATCAGGTGGTAAACAGACCGGGACCAAAGGTAAATGGGCATTGCCCATCTGTGGATGTTTTGTTTCAGTCGGTTGCAAATGTGGCGGGAAGAAAAGCCATTGGTATTATATTGACAGGAATGGGAGGGGATGGAGCACAGGGCCTTCTGGAAATGAGAAAGGCTGGAGCCAGAACAATTGGACAGGATGAAAGTACATGCGTTGTTTATGGAATGCCAAAGGTGGCATATGATATTGGAGCTGTTGAATATCAGGAGAAACTGGTTAATATAGCAAAGCGGGCATATGATTTGCTTGGAAAAATGTAAGAGAAAGGGAAGGTTATATGAAGATATTATTAGCAGAAGATGATTTTGTAACAAGAAAGTTTATGACGGATTTTCTGTCAAAATATGGTGAATGTGATGTTACCGTGGATGGTATGGAAGCCGTCGATGCGTTTATGATGGCCTTGGAGGAGAATGAGCCGTATGATTTAGTATGTCTGGATATTATGATGCCGGTTATGGATGGGTATCAGGCCTTGATGGGAATTCGTAATCTGGAGAAGGAGCGTCAGATTCCGAAAGAGAAAGAGGCAAAAGTCATTATGACAACTGCTTTGAATGAAGAGAAAAATGTTAAGATGGCTTTTGAACTGGGATGCACGGTTTATTCCGGCAAACCGATTAATCAGGATAAATTTGAACAGGTTCTAAAGAAGTTTGGATTAATATAGAAAGGAGTACGTAATGGCAGAAGAGTTTAATACGCAGGGCATGCTGGACATGTATCTGTTTGAAAACGGTCAACTGCTTGAACAGCTTCAGGAAATCGTGTTGGAACAGAAGGATGAGGAGTGCTTTGACGAGGAGAGTATAAATGAAATCTTCCGAACAATGCACACAATTAAAGGTTCTTCCGGAGTGATGATGTTTGATGAAATTACAAAGGTGTCGCATAAGCTGGAAGATGTATTCTATTATTTGAGAGAATCAAAGCCTGACAATGTACCTCATTTGGAATTAGTGGAACATGTTCTGGAGGTTGCAGATTTTATCACCTGTGAAATGGAGAAAATTCAAAATGGTGAAGTTGCCGATGGGGATGCCAGTAAAATCGTAGCAAAGATAGATAAATTTTTGAATGCAATTAAAAATGGAGACAAAGAGAAGGATAAGGTTATAAAAGAGAATGTACATGAGGAGCCACAGCAATTTTATATTGCACCTATGGCTACCAGTGCAAGTCATTTTTATAAAATATATCTGACTTTCCAGCCGGGCCTTCAGCTTGCAAATGTGCATGCATACAAGACTGTGTATGCGTTAAAAGAGATGGCTGAGGATTTATTACATTATCCGGAAGATATTATTTCAGATGAAAAAAGTGCAGATGAAATTTTGGAAAACGGTTTCAAAATTTTGTTACAGACGCAGTCAACTGAAGAAGATATCCGCAAAGTTGTACAGGAAGGATATGATTTACAGAAAGTAGATATTTGCGAATGTACAGCAAAAGAATTTCAACAGGGTTTTGACAGTTTTGGTTCGGAAATCCGTATTGATTTAGAATCCAGTGTGGAGGAAATTGAGGCAAAAGCAGAGGGTGATTCTGATCGTTTGGCGTCAGAGGAATCAAAAACTCCGGAAAAGAAAGAAGATAAGCCGATTGCTCCGGGTGATTTCGTAATTGAATCGAAGGAACTGGGTAAAGGGAAAAAACTGGCAAAGGATAAAACCAAAAAACAGGAGAAAGCAGCATTTATCAGTGTAGATGTTCAGAAGATGGACATGCTGATGGATTTAATCGGTGAATTAGTTATTTCAGAGTCAGTAGTATTACAGAATCAGGATTTAAAGATACCGGGTCTGAAGCTGGACAATTTTAATAAAGCAGCAGCCCAGATGACAAAGATATCTACTGATTTGCAGAATGTTATTATGAGTATGCGAATGATGCCTTTGACCAACACGTTCCAGAAGATGAATCGTATTGTATTTGATGTGTCAAGAAAGCTGGGTAAGGATATTGAATTCCAGATGATTGGAGAACACACAGAGGTGGATAGAAATATTATTGAGCATATTTCGGATCCATTAATGCATCTGGTGAGAAATGCAGTAGATCATGGGATTGAAACACCGGAAGAACGACAAGCGAGCGGAAAGACAGAAAAAGGCAAGGTTATATTATCAGCAAAGACAGAGTCCGGCAAGGTATGGATTTCGGTACAGGACAATGGAAAAGGCCTGAATAGGGAGAAAATCCTTGAAAAAGCAAAGAAACAGGGGATTATTGATCCATATCAGGATGACAGTGTTTATACAGATAAGGAAGTGTTTCAGTTTATTACATTGCCGGGATTTTCCACAAAAGAAAAAGTCACGGAATATTCCGGACGAGGAGTGGGTATGGATGTTGTGGTGTCTAATTTGCAGGCAATTGGTGGAAGTCTTGAGATTGAGAGTACACCTGGTGAAGGCAGCACAATGATTTTAAAAATACCTTTGACTCTCGCAATTATTGATGGAATTGTCATGGAGATTGGACAATCCTCCTTTGTGATTGAGACCGGGGTGGTAAAGGAATTTGTGGGAATCCGTGAGAATGTAAAGATACATGAATCCAATGGAGCAGAATTTGTAATGATCCGTGGTGAAGGTTATCCTGTCGTCCGTGTTGGTGAATGGTTTCATTTACAGGAAAAAAGAAACACGGATGAAAAAGAAGGCATGCTGGTGCTTATTGAGGTAGATAATCAAACGATATGCTTATATGTCGACAGACTTGTGGGAAAGCAGGAGATTGTTGTAAAACCAATTCCGGACTATATTAAGAAAGTAAAAGGACTGACTGGTTGTACACAGCTTGGCGATGGCAGTATAGCGCTGATTCTTGATCCGGCAGGACTAGTTGAATAAAATATAGAGAAAGGAAAAGGTACATATGAACGAATTTGCTACACAGCAGGATAAATATGTGACATTTCAATCGGGAAATGAATATTTTGGATTGAAAATCGAATATGTAAACGAAATTATTGTTTTTCAGGAAATTACAAAAATACCGGAGACCGCGGATTACATCAAAGGATTAATTAATCTGAGAGGCAAAATTATTCCGGTTATCGATGTACGCATCCGTTTTAAACAGGAGCCGATTGAGTACACGGACAGAACCTGTATTATTGTTATTAATGTAAAAGATACGATTGTAGGCCTGATTGTAGAAAAAATCGCAGAGGTGGTAGAGATTAAACAGGAATATATTCTGGATCCACCATCCCTGAGCAATGATGATAAACAGCAGAATAAGTACGTATATGGAATCGGAAAGGTGGGCGACAGTGTGAAGCTGCTGCTGGATCCTGAGAAACTGTTGAAAGATGAAGATTTGAATATTTTATAACAGATAACAGATAATAAAAAAGGAGAATAAACTATTATGAAAAAAGAGATGAGAGTGAGTACAAAGTTAGCAATTGGTTTTTCTTTTATCGGAGTGTTATTAATTATTTCTTTATACTGTGGGTATTCAACTGCAGCAAGGATCATTAAAGTGGAAAATCCGGAAGGATATCTGAATAGATATTCTATATTTACAGTGTGTTTGTTTGTGGCAATGGCAGTGGCTACAATCGCAATTTCTGTATTTCTGACAAGAACAATCCGTAAAAATCTTGAGATCCTTACTACGGCAGCAGATGCATTGGCAGCAGGCAGGGTAGATGTTAAATTACAGAAATTACATAATGATGAATTTGGTGAGGTAATTGACAGTTTCCAGAATGTGATTGACAACATAAAATATGAGGCACATGTTACACAGACAGCAGCAGATGGTGATATGACAGTAAATATAAAGCCAAGATCAGAAGATGATATTTTGGGTATGGCTTTGGCAAGAATGGTTGCACAGAATAGAATGACAATTGGAAATATTAAGGATTCTGCATACCAGGTTACAACAAGTGCTTCTCAGGTGGCAAGTGCCAGTGAAGCATTGGCACAGGGTTCCACAGAGCAGGCAAGTGCTATTGAGCAGATTACAGCATCTATTGATGATGTTGCAGAAAAGACGAAACAGAATGCTTCTCAGGCAAATCAGGCGGCAGAACTGGTTGGTAAAGCGATTGCAGAAGTAAAAAAGGGAAATGTTGAAATGGAAAATATGGTTATTGCAATGCAGGAGATTAATGTGGCATCAGAAAGCATTTCAAAAATTATTAAGGTGATTGATGACATCGCATTCCAGACCAATATTCTGGCATTGAATGCGGCTGTTGAGGCAGCAAGAGCAGGTGAAGCAGGCAAAGGCTTTGCGGTAGTTGCGGAAGAAGTGAGAAATCTTGCTGCAAAGAGTGCTTCTGCTGCTGCAGAGACTGCTGAAATGATTGCAGATTCTATTCAGAAAGTGGAAAATGGTTCCAAACATGCAAATGAGACAGCGATTGTATTGGGTGAAATTACGTCAGCTGTAAAACAGAGTGAAGAAATCATTACAGATATAGCAGCAGCTTCAAACTATCAGGCAACTGCCATCGCACAGATTGATCAGGCGATTGCACAGGTTTCCCAGGTCGTTCAGACGAATTCTGCTACCAGCGAAGAATGTGCGGCAGCAAGTCAGGAATTATCAGAACAGGCAGGAATGGTCAGAGAAATGCTTTCTGTATATAAATTGAACGATGATATGCAGGCATATCCGATGGGCAGCACTGCATCTCAGAAATATGATAATTCTTTTGATAAGAATGAACAAATTATTTCTTTAAAAGGAAATTTTGGTAAATATTAAAAAGCATTCAATCATTTTGGATTGATTGCCAAAAAGGCATACGATTGAGCTCGTATGCCTTTTTGGTAGGAGGATAAAAATTTGGAAAAATTAGTGTATGAAGGTGAAAATCAACCAAAAATAGAAAAGTATTTACTGGGGATATATACGATATATTCTTTTTATATGATAGTGAAAACTGTAAAAATGGAATGGAGCAACTGGGTTGGGATTATCCTGACAGTCATTCTGGCAGTTTGCTGGATGATGAATCTTGCACAGTGGAAAACATATAAGTTTCGAGCTGTATTTTCAGCGGTTATGATGCAGATAATACTTCTGATTTATTTCACCCAGTTAGATACAATTACTATAATGTTACCGGTATTTGCTGCTTTTATTGTATTTTTTGGATTATATGGAATTGAAGATATTATTTTAACTACCTATATTTTTGTGATACTTTTGTTTTTGTATGCGGGGATAATTGCACATAATATACCTTTTGGAACATGGGAAGATCGGATTAATGTGTTGGCACAAATAGTCAATATGTTTCTTCTGGAATATATTGTATATTCCTGGACGAAGAGAAATGGAGAGGGAAGCAGACAATTGCTCGGTATGATTGATGAGCTAAAAGCTGTAGAAAATCGAAAAGATGATTTTCTAGCGAATGTCAGTCACGAAATCAGAACACCGATTAATACTATTTGTGGTATGAGTGAAATTATATCGAAGGAAGATTTCCCTGAGCATGTAAAAGAGAATGTGCAGGGTATCCAACTGGCAGGAAAAAATCTTATGGCTGTCGTAAGCGATATTCTTGATTTTTCAGAACTTCAGTCCGGCAATATCCAGCTGGAAGAAGAGACGTATAATATTGCCTCGACAATTCATGATATCATCAATATGACAATGGCAAGAAAAAATGAAAAAAAACTGGAATTGATTGTAGATTGTGATGCTACAATTCCCTGTGCACTGATTGGGGATGAGAAAAAAATCCGCAGAGTTATTCTGAATCTGCTGGATAATGCAATTAAGTTCACAGAACAGGGGTGCGTCAGTATTACAGTGGGATATCGTAAGGAATCCTATGGAATTAATTTAATTGTAAAAATTAAGGATACCGGTATTGGTATAGATGCAGAAAGTCTTGAAAAACTGTTTATCGGATTTAATCAGGTTGATGGAAGCCGAAAGCGTCAGGAGGGTGGACTTGGATTAGGACTGGCTATTTCACATGCACTGGCACAAAAACTGGGAGCCACCTTAACCATGAAAAGTAAAGTTGGTAAGGGAACTACGGTAAAGTTTGTGATACCACAGAAGGTACTGGATGAAACCCCGATTGCGACAATCAATGACAGAGAAAATGTAAAAGTGGCTACATATATCGATATGGAGCAGTTTGATTTTGTGGAAATAAGAGATGAGTATTCCAAAACAATTGTGCATATGGTGGAGCAGTTACGCGGTAATTGTCACATTTGCCGAAATTTTGCAGAATTACAGAGAAGGCAGGAAAAAGAAAAGTTTACCCATATATTTATTAGTATTGTGGAGTATCGTGATGCAATAGAATATTTTGATAAACTTTCGAAAGAAACAAAAGTAATTGTTGTTTTAGAACGTAGCGATGAAAAGTATATAAAGAATCCACATATTTTAAAGATTTATAAGCCGTTTTATATTCTTGCGATTGTATCTGTCTTAAATAACGATGTAGATGTCCAATTAGGGGACATGACGATGAAAATCGAGAAGTTCACCACAAGGAATGCACATGTGCTTGTGGTGGACGATAATCGTATGAACCTTCGTGTCATGGAGGGATTGTTGGCTCATTACAATATTAAAACAACAACTGCAGATAGCGGAGAAGAAGCTTTAAGGAAAATCGGTGACTCTCATTATGATTTTGTTTTTATGGATCATATGATGCCACAAATGGATGGTGTGGAGACACTACATTGTATCAGACAAAAACCGGGAACATATTTTCAAAAGGTGCCGATTGTTGCCCTGACAGCCAACGCAGTAGCCGGAATGCGTGAAATGATGTTAGCAGAAGGCTTTGACGATTTCCTGGAAAAGCCGGTGGAAAGATCTGTGCTGGAACGGGTATTACAAAGAAATCTTCCGGCAGATAAAATTATTTATAAAAAAGAAATTGAAACAACGAGTGATTTAGAAGAACAGTTCAGGGAAGAGGAGCTGGCTTCTCATGGGCTGGATGTTAAAAAGGGTCTGATGTATTGTGATGGAAAAACACATTATATGGAGATTCTAAGGGAATATTGTGAAACCTATGAAGAGGCAGGAAATTCTGCTAATCAGAAGTTTGAACAAAAAGACTGGAAAAATTATACGATCATCGTTCATGGAATGAAAAGTTCGTTGCGCACGATAGGTGCCATGGAGATATCTAAAATGGCAGCAGATTTGGAACAAGCGGGAAAGAATGGACAGATAGATTATATTCTGGATTATCACAATGTTTTCTTGGATGCCTATCAAGGCTTTTTTAAAAAATTATGTGAGATTCAATGGCTTATGCCGGCACAGAAAGAGAAGTATTCCGGACACGCAGATCCACAGGCGGGTTTGCCCGTATTAGATTCAAAAGATTTTGAGCGTCTGATAGTTGATCTGGAAGATGCTGCATATGCCCTGGATGGAGGACAGCTTCAGAAGTTGATTGCAGAGTTACAGAATTACCAGTATTCTGGATTATCCCTGAGAGAATTGCTTGAACCGGCACAGAAGAAAGTAGAAAAAACAGACTATTTTTCTGCGGTGGAATTAATCAAACGAATGAAAAACAATCTGACTGGTAAGGAGGAGTAATTTATGTGGAAGAAAATAAGTCATATTATATCAGGAAAAGATTGCGAATTAAGAGAGAGAATGTTCCGGATTATTATTCTGGCAAGTGGAATAGCTGCTGTAGCAGGTATTTTGGAAGGAATTATTCTGCAGGAATCAGGAAGTATATATAATCTAATGCTGTGTTTGCTGTTAGCCACTGTAATTATTGTATTTGTTGCGACGTTTAAATATCAGAAATATGATCTGGCTGCTACAGTATTAGGGGTGATTATTATGGTAATATTCTTTCCGGTTACATTTTTTTTAAATGGTGGGTTGGAAAGTGGTGCTCCTATATGGTTTGTATTGTCTACCGTGTATGTATTTATTATGTTTTCTGGAAAAAAATTCTGGTTTTTTATAGTGCTGAGTATTTTGGTTCATGTGGAAACATATCGGGTGGCATATTATCATCCGGAATTTCTTCAGCAAATATTCAGCAAACAGGAAAGGTATTTTGACTCATTGTTCTCTATCTTTGTGGTGGGGTGTATTACGGGAATTATCTTAAAAGGATATATGAAAGATTTTGAGAAAGAACATAAACTGAGCATTCACCAGAGAGAAGAACTTGAGAAAAACCGGGATTCTAAGAATATATTATTCGCCAATATGAGTCATGAAATAAGAACTCCTATCAATGCAATTATAGGATTGAATGAAATGATTTTAAGAACAGATTCTGTTGATGAAATCAGGGAATATGCAGAAGATATTCAGTCGGCAAGTAAATTGCTGCTCAATCAGGTAAATGAGATTCTGGATTTATCACAAATGGAAATGGGGAAAATGAATATTGTGACAATGCAATATGAAACCAAAAGATTGTTTTGGGATCTGGCAAATATGGTTCGTTTTCAGCTTGAGAAAAAAGGATTGGATTTTTATATAGAGGTAGATAAAAATCTGCCATCTGTGTTAGTGGGTGACGAAAAACGAATTAAGCAGGTGATTTTAAATATTTTGGATAATGCAGTCAAATATACAGAAGAGGGGTCTGTTACCTTATCTGCACAAGGAGAATTGTGTGATGATCATTCGCTGCTCTTAAAAGTAAAGGTAGAGGATACTGGTATTGGTATCCGGAAAGAAGATCTGGAATATATCTATAATTCATTTAATCGGTTTGATGAAAAGAAAAACAGGAAAATCATAGGGAGTGGTCTGGGGCTTGCTATCACCAAACAATTAATTGATTTGATGGGTGGAGAAATCACTGTTGACAGTATTTATCGAAAGGGTTCTGTATTTACTGTTACAATAAAACAGGAAATTGCGGATATGAATCCAATCGGTCCGATGAAAATTTTTAAAGCGCAGGTGTCAGAGGAGATTTATCGTCCTGTTTTTGAAGCACCGGAAGCGAGAATTCTGATTGTAGATGATAACAGAACGAATTCTATGGTAGCAAAAAAACTTCTTTCTTCTACAAAGGTTAAGATGGATATTGCCAATGATGGAATGGAATGTCTTGAAATGACAAAGAAAAAGTTTTATCATATCATTCTTCTGGATGATAAGATGCCGGATATGGATGGCCCTGAAACATTAAAAGCCATTCGAAGTCAGGAAAATGGTCTGTGCAGAGATACTGCAGTGATTGCGATGACTGGAAATACGGTGTCTGGAGCCAGACAATTATATACAGAGCAAGGATTTGATGGTTATGTAGAGAAACCAATTCAAAGCCAATTGCTGGAGGCGGAAATTTTGCAATTCTTGACAAAAGATATTATTGAATATATGAATGAGGAAAAGGTGGACATGGAAAGCCCTGAAAAAATTGTCACCAGAAAACGAAAGAAAATATGTATTACAACCGATTGTGTATGTGATATGCCTGCAGAACTTCTGGAAAAATATGATGTAACGGTAATGTATTTATATGTGAAAACCCCTTATGGTCGTTTTGCAGATACAAGAGAAATTGATTCTGACAGTCTGACGCAGTATATTTCTTCCGGGGAGAGTAGTATCCATAATGATTGTGTAACAGTAGAGGAATTTGAGGAATTCTTTTCAGATATGCTTACACAGGCAGAGCAGGTAATTCATATCTCATTAGCATCGGCTTCCGGCAGGACCTATGAAACATCTGTAAAAGCTGCCAGAGGTTTTGATCATGTGCAAGTCATTGACTCAGGTCAGATATCCTGCGGACAGGGGTTACTAGTCTTATATGCAGCCAGACTTGCACAGGAGGGAAAAAGTGTTCAGCAAATTTGCGAGGAAACTGAACGGATGAAAGCGCATATTAAAACAAGATTTATTCTTCCACGGGCAGATCTTTTTCATGCACATGGATATATGAGAGAGATATCTGTAAAATTATGTCAGTATTTTCATTTACATCCATATGTAACAATGTATCAAAACAAACCAGTGGTGACAGGATTGCTTGGCGGAAGTATGGAAAAAGCCTGGAAACAGGGGATTCGCTGGCATTTACGCAGAAAGAGAAAAATAAGTAAACAGGTTGTATTTATTACCCATGCCGGATGCAGTGTGAAAGAGCAGGAATATATAAAAAAAGAAGTGATGAAATGTGTGCCATTTGAAAAGGTGATTATGCAAAAAGCTTCATTATCGAATGCAAGTGTATCAGGAATTGGGGCAGTTGGCATATCTTATTATAATTTGTAATCGCTATGATATGCCGGATATGACGCTTTATGGAGGATGAAATGTCAAAATCAATTATTATTTATGGAACAAATTATGGAACAACCGAAAAGTACGCCAGGGAACTGGCTAAAAGAACCGGCATAAATGTGGTATCTTATGAGAAGGCAGATATACCGAAGGAATGTGAGGCAATTATTTATTTTGGCGGGTTATATGCAGGTGGGGTAAAGGGATTGAAAGAAACACTTCCGGCTATATATAAGACTTCCTATAAAAAATTTATAATTGTCACTGTAGGTCTTGCGGATGTAGAGGATGATGAGAATATAAACAATATCCGCAAATCCTTACAAAAACAGCTTTCACCCGAAGTTTATGAAAGTGCAGAAATATATCACTTAAGAGGGGGAATTGATTACAGCCGGTTAAATTTTCCTCATAAGACAATGATGAAGCTGCTTTACACAAAAGCAAAAAATCTGCCGGAGGAAAAAAAGAATGCAGAAGTCAGAGCTATGATTGAAACATATGGAAAACAGGTAGATTTTGTGGACTTTAAGAAGCTAGACCTCATTGAACAGACTTTGGCAGATACACATATGATATATGAATTAGAAGATCCCGATAAAGTCAGTAAATTATTTGACGGCTGGCAGGAAACTTTAATCTGGTCATGTCTGCAGAAGGTAATGGGACATATTTACGTCAAAGATACCGGGCAGATTGATTCGGCTGTGGCAGTACTGGGAGATTTTTGCTTTTTAGCTGGAAAGCCGGACAAGGAGCTGATTATGTCCAAGTCAGAGTGGTGTAAACAAGATTTTATTATTATGGTTCCACAAAATGAAGAATGGGGAAAGCTGATAGAATCCTGTCTTGGTGAAAAGGCAAAAAAAGTCACTCGCTATGCGATTAAAAAAGAACTGGATGTTTTCGATAAATCAGCATTACAGGAAGCAGTGAATACATTGCCAGAGGGATTTGCACTGCAAATGATGGATGAAGAACTGTTCTGGAAATGTAAGGAAATTGCATGGTGCAAAGACTGGGTATCACAATATCCTGATTACAAAGCGTATTCTGAATATGGATTAGGGGTGGTTATTTTAAAGGACGGTGTTCCCGTTTCGGGTGCATCTTCGTATTCAGGATATTTGGGTGGTATCGAGATAGAAATTGATACAAAAGAGGAATATCGAAGAAAAGGTCTTGCTTATGTGAGCGGAGCAAAGCTTATTCTTGAGTGTCTGGAAAAAGGCTGGTACCCAAGCTGGGATGCACAGAATAAATGGTCGGTTGCATTGGCGGAAAAATTAGGTTACCATTTTGACCATGAATATACGGCATATGAGATACTATTGGGTCTTTAAGATGTAATTGGCAAAGCGTCTCCGTTGCATAAATTGACAGAAGAACATTATCCAAAGGGTTTTTGAGGCATTAAAAACTGGAAAGCGCGGGCAATTAATTTTTATTGAAGGAGAAGCGGGAACTGGGAAAACTGTTTTGAAATAGGGCTACCGCAATCATACTGGCTTTAGACGGTGGGTTAAGGTAGCCAAAAGTGGTAGCTTGTGCTATGCTTACATTATGGGAACATGGAAATCAAAAAACAGACACAAGTATTTGTTACAGTATCATATTATTTTCGTATGCAAGTATAGAAAGAAA